>JAGHYO010000036.1 GCA_017743605.1 Thermoflexus sp.
TCCCCCCTCTCCCAGCCCGTCCCCGGAGGCCACGGCCACCGTCCCGGCCGCTACGGCGCCGTCGGCCACCCCGGACCTGCAGCGGATCCTCTTCCCGACGCCGGAGGATTGGAGCAAAGGCGCCCCGGACGCCCGGGTGACCTTCATCGAGTGGGGCGATTTCCAGTGACCGTATTGCGGGCAGCTCGCACCGCTGCTCCGGCGTCTGGTAGACGCCTACCCGAATGAAGTGCGCGTGGTTTACCGGCATTTCCCCTTGCGGACCATCCACGACAAGGCGATGATCACCGCCGAGGCCAGCGAGGCGGCCGGAGCGCAGGGGAAGTTCTGGGAGATGCACGACTGGCTCTATGAGCGTTACGCAGAGTGGGTCGCTAGCCCGAACATCACCGAAACCCTGGTTTCCGCGGCGCGGACCCTCGGGCTGGATGCGGAGCGATTCCGTCGGGATCTGGAGGAGGGGCGCTATCGGGCAAAGGTGGAGGCCGCCTACGCGGAGGCGGTCGCCCTGGGCCTCCCAGGCACGCCCTTCCTGCTGGTCAACGGGCAGCCCTGGCCTCAGACTTTGAACTACTTAGAATACGCCCACCTGGAAGCCATGGTGAAGCTGGCCCGGCTGGCGGAGCGCCATTTCCCGGCCCCGCCGCCCCTAACCATCGATCCCGCGCGGCGCTACCGCGCCATCCTGAAGACGGAGAAGGGCGAGGTGGTGATCGAGCTCTTCGCCGATCGGGCGCCGGTAACGGTGAACAACTTCGTCTTCCTCGCCCGACAGGGATGGTATAACGACATCACGTTCCACCAGGTGATCACCGGCGTGGTGGCTATCACCGGCGACCCCAGCGGCACCGGGTTTGGGGGGCCGGGCTACACCATCCCGGACGAGATCACAGAGACTCTGACCTTCGACGCGCCGGGGATGGTCGGGATGTTGAACGCTGGGCCGAACACCGGTGGCAGCCAGTTCTTCATCACGATGGCGCCCCTCCCCCAACTGAGCGGCCGCTACACCCTCTTCGGGCGCGTGGTGGAGGGGCTGGAGGTCATCCGTGCCCTGCGGCCCCGGGATCCCGAAGCGGACCCTGGGGCGCCTCCGGGCGACCGGCTCCTGGAGGTGGTGATCGAGGAGCGCTGAACGTTCAACTGCCCAGCTCTCGAACGGACCATCGACGGACATGACCATCGCGCCGATCCCGGAGGGTGCATCTGAGGAGATCCCTTCTCTGGAGGCCCGGAAGGAGGTTACGGAGCGCTCTTCTCCGACTGGGTTGCTATGGATGGCGGCGGGCCTCCTGACGGGGGTGGCTCTCAGCGGGTTATGGCTCGGGCTGGCGGCCCTCGCGGCTCCCCTCGCCGCGCCGGCGCCCCCGCCGGGGATCCTGTTGCTGGGCCTGCTGATGGGAGTCGGGCTTTTCCAGGAGGGCCGGCGGATCAACCGAGGGATGCCGGATATCCCGCTCCCGGCTCCAACCGGGTCGGCCCAGGCCTGGGCCTTCGCCCTCCTGCTGCTCCTGGCGGGGGGCGGCGCCGTAGTGGGGCAACTTGCCCCCGCGGCGCCCTGGCTGACCCTCCCCTTCCATGCGGGGATCGCGGTGCTGGGGCCGCTGTGGTGGTTCAACCTGTTACGCCAACGCCTGTCCTCCCCTTGGTCCCGCCGTCGGACCTGGTGGGGCCTGGGCCTGGGGAGCCTGGCCGCGCCGGCCTTAGTGCTCTTCCTGGAAGGGATCGCGCTGGCCGGGCTGGGCCTAGGGTTGCTTGTGGCGCGGCTTGTCGTCGAGGGCCCCGATTTTGTCCGCCGGTGGTTCCCGACGGGGCTACCCCCTGGCACCCCTCCCGTCGTCTACCTGGAGCGCCTGCTCGAGGATCCGTGGATCTGGGTGGCCCTCCTCATTGGCGGCGCGGGGCTGGTCCCGCTGATCGAGGAGGCGGTCAAGCCGCTGCCGGCCTTCCTGCGGCCCCGGGTGTCCACGGCCGATCGAATCCTGTATGGGGCGCTGGGAGGCGCCGGCTTCGCCATTGCCGAGAACCTGCTGGTCTGGACGCCAGGGGCCCCCTGGGTCCTGATCGCCTTAGGACGTCTGGCTGTCTCCGCGCTCCACATCTTCAACAGCGCTCTGATGGGATGGGCCTGGGAGATGCTCCGCCGAGGCCGCCCGCTTGAGGGCCTCGGCGCGTATCTCCTGGTCGTCCTGGTCCACGGCCTCTGGAACGCTGGCGCCCTGCTCTTGGGGATCGGTTCCCTGGATCCGTTTCCGGACCAGGTGCGAGTCCTGGCGGCGTTCCCCGTTCTGATCGGGATGGGAGCTGTGGGGCTGGCGGTTCTCCTCGGCTTGGGATGGGCCCTGCCGGCGCTGGCGGGCGGAGAGGATCCGGTTGAACTGTCGGCAGGCGGATCATCGCGAGGAGGATGAAGGGGATGCATGTTTGGAGGGAAAGGCGGACGCGCTCCGCGCAGCTCCGGGCTTCCCCAGAGATCTCTGGGGAAGCTCGTGATCCGCATTCGCGACGCAATTTCACAGCGGGGGTGATCAACGGCGCCCTGTTCATCTTTGCGGAGACCATCCTGGATCCCAACCTGGTGCTGATCTGGTTCCTCTCCCGTCTGGGGGCGCCGAACCTCTTGCTGGCCCTGGTTTCCCCGATGCGGGATGGCCTGTGGTTCCTGCCCCAGCTCTTTGTCTCCCGGCGGATGCGGCATCGCGTGTATTACATGGACCTGTACCGTCGCATGGCTTTCATCCGAGCGGCAGGGGCTTTTGCCATGGCCCTGGGGATCTGGCTGACCGCCCCGCATCCGACGGAGATGTTAGTCGCCTTCTTCCTGCCTTACCTGGTGATCTCCTTCGCCTCCGGGGTCTCTGGGTTGCCGTTCATGGAGATCGTGGGCAAGACCATACCGCCCCGGCGTCGGGGCGTCTTCTTCGCCGCCCGCCTTTTCTTTGGAGGGCTGCTGGGCCTGGCGGCCAGCGGCCTGGTCCGCCTGCTCCTGGAGGAGCGCGCCGGGCTGCTCTTCCCCTACAACGTAGCGTTGCTGTTCCTGATCTTCGCCATCTTCACCTCCATCGGGATGGCGGTCTTCGCCATGGTGGTGGAGCCGCCCAGCCCGACCCGGGACGGCCACGCCGCGCCGCTCCCCTGGCGGGAGGCCATCCGGTCCCTCTGGCGCCACGTCCCTTACCGGCTGTTCCTGGGGTCCCGGATGGCGTTGATGTGGGCGGCCATCGCCACGCCCTTCTTCACCGCCTACGCCGTCCGGGACCTGCGGATCCCGGACGTGGCCATCGGCATCTACCTGGGGTTGAACGTGGGAGCTTCTCTGCTCTCGAACCTGTTGTGGAGCGGGATCAGCGTCCGGTGGGGCCATCGGGCGGTGCTGGAGGGCGCCACGGCCTGCGGGCTGGTCAGCGTCCTGTGGGCGCTGATGGTGGGACCCCTGAGCGCGACGCAGCCGGGCCTGGCGGAGGCGTTGATGGGGCCAGTGTTCATCTTGAGCGGGGCCTACGCCTCCGGGGCAGCCATCGGCGGTCTCTCCCTGTTGTTAGAGATCGCCCCAGGCCACGATCGGCCCCTCACCATCGGCCTGACCAACACCATGCTGGGCCTCGCCCTGCTCTCCACCGCTATGGGTGGCCTGATCGCCGATCTCATCGGCTACCGGGGGCTGTTCGCCCTCTCCTTCGGCTTCTATGCCTTGGCCCTGTTCCTGCTCTGGGGGCTGCGTCGGGCGATGGCTACGTCCCCATAGGCATCGGAGAGTCTAAAGGACCGAGAGGCGGTCTGCTCCGTGATACGCCCCTTCGCAGCGGCTGTCCGCTACGCCTGCCCGCGCTTCCTGGAAGGGAAGAAGGACAGGCGAGACCCTCCGGGATCTTTCTGCCTGCCTCTCCCTGAACACCCGCTACGCCCACGGTGCCTTGGTCCAAGCGAAGCGGACCCTCACCTCCTGTCAGGGGTGGGGTCCGAACTCCAAGAAGGTCATCTTCGGAGTGCGCAGGCTCTTTGCGCAGCGCCATCGGGAGCATCTTTCCGGAAAGCGCTTGGCAGCATCGAAGCAGACGTGGCGGGAGCGGCGGCACGGGCTGCTGTTCGACGTGGGCCAGAAGCACAGCCAGGGGAATACCCACCCGCGCCCGGCGTGGGAGGGGAGCCGGATCTTCCTTCGGATGAATGTAGGGAACCTTCGGTGAGTCCGCGCAGAGGTGATCCGTCTGGCGAAGCGGGAGAAGGCGTAGGGGCGCTGCGCGTGGCGCCCCTGCGGGGGCGGGCCCGCCTGGCACGAGCGGAGGCGATTGTGGTTCTCCTATACAGTGACCCTGCGCCAGAAGGAGGCCAAGGCTTACACCGTCATCGCCTTCGAGCGAGCGGACGGTCGCCCCTATCGACCTGATGCGGGGGCGAGGCCCACCAGGACCTTCACCTCAATATTGACCACCAGGGGTCCTTATAAGGGATCGGACGCCTCGCGCGCGCCTCACTGCAGGCGCCACAGCTGGACGATCCCGCTCCGATAGCCTAGGGCCAGGCGCGCCCCGTCCGGCGAGAAGGCCAGGGCCCGCAGGGGATCCCCCTCCCGGCCCCAGCGGGCGCGGAGGACCCCCTCCGGCATTGCCCACAGGATCGCTTCTCCTTCTTCGCTACCCGCAACGAGCCACTGGCCGTCCGGAGAGAAGACCAGAGCCCGAACGGCCTTCGTCCCTGCCTGCAGGACGCTGCGCTCGGAGCCGGCGGCGGCGTCCCAGAGGCGCACCGTCCCATCCTCGGCCCCCACTGCCAGATACCCGCCGTCCGGGGAGAAGGATACCGCATACAGTCGAAACGGATAGCGTCCCAGGACCCGGCTGTGGACGCCGTCGGCAGTCTCCCATCCCAGGAGGAGGGCCCCATCGCCTCCCACAGAAGCAAGGAGCTGGCCATCCGGAGAGAAGGCCACATCCCAGACCTCGGCGGCGTGGCCGATCCGCGCGCGTTCCACCCGGCGGTCCAGGTCCCAGATCCGCGCCGTCCAATCCCACGAAGCGGAGGCCAGCCGCCGGCCGTCCGAGGAGAAAGCCAATGCCCGCACCGGCCCCTGGTGGCCGATCAGCGTCCCTTCGAGAGACCAAGTCCCATCCGGGGCGCGCCGATAGAGCCGGATAGGCCCCTCCGCCAGGCCGACGGCCAGCTGATCGCCCTCGGGGGAGAACGCCAGGCTCAGGCCCTCGCCCCTTCGGAGCGGGATCGGGGGATCCACCAGTCCGTGATCCAGGGAGCGAAACCGCAGAATGGGGCCCTCCAGGACGCCCAAGGAGACCCCGTCCGGCGTGAAGCGCAGATCCCGTATAGGGAGCAGACGGGGGAGGAAGCGATAGCGCTCCGCGCCAGTTGCTGCCTCACGGATCTGCACAAAGGGCCCAACGAGCTCCGGGAAGGCCGGATCCACTGACCCTTCGCCACGCATCGTCAGCCATTGCCCGTCGGCGGAGAAGGCCAGCTCACGCACACGGCGGATCCACGGCTCCGGCCGGGCCACCCAGCGCTCCCGCCCGCTCTGCAGCTCCCGCAGAACCACCTCGGGCGGGCTCCCTTTCACCCATGCCAGGGCGGCCCCATCCGGAGAGAAGGCGGCCGGCCCGCCGGGTTCCGACCATCGGATCCGGCCGCTGCTTCGTTCCATCAAATCCAGGAAGTCCGTATGGCGGATGAGCAGCCAGCGCCCATCTCCGGAAAGCCGGAGCTCGCGGATCCGGGCAGAGGGGTTCCGCCACAGGATCGCCTCCGCGCCGGTGGATAGATCCCTCTGACGAACCGTGCCGTCTTGCCCGCCGAGGATCATCCCCCCCTCTGGGGTCCAGGCTGGGGGGACCTCGGCGAGGAGGATCTCCCGCAACCGACCGGTAGCGGCCTCCACTGCGAGCAGGCCCGGCGCGGAGGCGCACGGGGCATCCTCCGGACCCGGCGATGCAGGAGAGGGACATGCGATCAAGATCCCTCCGTCCGGAGAGAATCCGAGCGGCCGGCCCCCCGGGACGCGACGGATCTCCCGGCCCGTGGCCATCTCCAGCAAGCGCACCTGCCCATCAACGTGCCCCACGGCAAGGATTATGGGATCCGGGGAAGCCATCAGGCCCGTGCCGGCCATCCCTTCGTCGGACCATTCCTCCCGCCGGGTAGAGATCCTCCAGGCCTTCAAGGCGCCGGTCTCCAGTCGGCCGATGAGGCGCTCCCCATCCGCGGCGAAGGCGAGCTCCGTCAGCCAGGCTTCTGTCGGGAAGAACGCGAGGAGCCGCAGTGAAGGGATGTGATACACATACACCCGGTAGGAGGAAGCCAAGGCCAGCCACGGCCGCTGTGGGGACCAGGCCATCTGCAGAGGATAATCTTGAAACCCCCACTGAGCCTGGAGAGCAAGCTGGAGGGAGGGAGATGTGGCGGAGGGAGCGGGGACTGGAGGCGTGGGCAGAGCGGGAGGAAGGGTGGCATCGCTGCGCTCCGCAACGCCGGCGACCTTCGGTGATGTCCGTTGACAGGACGCCCCGCGCAGCGTCAGAATCAGCCCTAGGACGATCATCCATCCGAATCGAAAGAAACCCACCGGTCTCCGCCTTTCCATCCTGGTCCACTCTGGATTATAGATGTCAGTCTGGAGGCTGTGGGCCGCGCTTGCAGGGAAGGTCTCATCGCGTGCGGAGGAATAGGCATGGAGCTGCGGGCGTTGGAGCAGGCCATGGAGGACTTTGTGACCTCGAAGGGCTGGTATCGTCCGGACTCGCCACGGCCGCAGACGCCACGCAACTTGGCCATCTCCCTGGTCCTGGAGGCCGCAGAAGTCCTGGAGCTCTTTCAATGGGGGGAGACAGCGGATCGCGAGGCCCTGTCCGATGAGCTGGCGGACGTGATGCTGTATCTGCTGCAGCTGGCCCGGCTGCACGGGATTGATCTGGGCCAGGCGGTGATGGCCAAGCTGGCCCGGAACGCCCAGCGGGAGTGGCCATGAAGGCGGAAGGTTCGCTCCGGATCCTTGCCGTCTCCGACCAGGTGGTCGAGTCTCTCTATTCGCCTCGGGCCCGGGAGTGGCTTGCGCCGGTGCACCTCATCCTCTCATGCGGGGACCTGCCCTACGGGTATCTCGAGTTCCTGATGGAAGTGTTCGACGCGCCTCTGTTCTACGTCCACGGCAACCACGATCGGCCGGAGCTCTGCGCCGACGGGCGGATCCGCCTGGCCCCAGAGGGAGGGCAAAGCTTAGAAGGGGTCGTGATGTGGGAGCAGGGGCTGCTGCTCAGCGGGCTGGGGGGATCACGGCGCTACCATCCCGAAGGTTCCCATCAGTATACTGAGGCAGAAATGTGGGCACGGGTCCTCTGGCTGGCCCCGCGCCTGATCTGGAACCAGTGGCGGTATGGCCGGGCGCTGGACGTGTTCGTCGCCCACGCCCCGCCGCGCGCTCTGGGCGATGGGCCGGACCCCGCCCATCAGGGCTTCACCGCTTTCCGCTGGTTGATCCATCGATTCCAGCCGCGCTATTTTTTGCACGGACATGTGCATTTCTACGGACCCCGGCCCATCCTTCGGGTCGGTCCCACCCAGGTGATCAACGTGTTCCCTTACTACCAGCTGGAGCTTTGATCCAGCACCGCATCCCGTGCCAAAGGGCGGGGCTCGCCTGCCCTCGGATCAGGAGAGAAGTCGACGATGGAAGAGCCGATGATGGAAGAGCGCGAACTGCTTGCCGGGGAGGTCGCCCTTGAATATCGCCGGGCCCGCCTGCGGGCTCTGGTGCGGAGCCTCCTGGCCCATTTGACCGGACGTTCAAACCGGCTGCTGTCCTTCGACGAGGTGAAGGAGAAGCTCCGCCTGCGGGGCTCTGTCTACCGGGGCCTCCAGCGGGTTCCTCTGGATCACATCATCGGGAGCGTCAACCGCTATCAAGATTTCGACCGGGCCTTCCTCCCGATCCATCGCCACACAGCCGACCGCTGGATCGCCGTGGGGACCGTCCTCTTTTGGGAGGGGGATCTCCCCCCGGTCCGGCTGTATCGGATCGGGGATGCTTACTTTGTCCTCGACGGCCATCACCGGATCTCCGTGGCCCGGGCCATGGGCTGGAAGGATATCGAGGCGGAGGTCATCGAGGTCCGAAGTCGGGTGCCGGTGGGGCCGGAGCTGCAAGCGGAGGATCTGGAGATCCTGAGCGAGTACGAGGAGTTCTTAGAGCGGACGCGGCTAGACGCCCTCCGCCCGGAGGCGGACATCCGGTTCACCATCGCTGGGGGCTACCAGCGTCTGCTGGAACACATCGCCGTGCATCGCTACTTTATGGGCCTGGAGCAGGGGCGGGAGATCCCGGAGGATGAGGCGGTGGCCCACTGGTATGACACCGTCTACCAGCCGGTGATCGGGATCATCCGCGCCCACCGCCTGTTAGAGGACTTCCCGGGGCGGACGGAAGCCGATCTCTATCTCTGGATCATGGACCATCTCTATTACCTGCGAGAGGCTTACGGTCCGGAGGTCGATGCGGAAAGCGCCGCCCTGGATTATGCGGAGCAGTTCCCCGAGCATCCCATCCGGCGCCTGGTGGCCGAGATCCGCCGCGCGGTGGGGGCCATGGGGGACCTCCCACCGACGGAGATCGAGCCGAAGGTGTAGCGATGGCGGCCTGCGCGGTTGCCCGAAACATCACACTCGGAAATGCAACCTGGGTCTGCTGCGGGTCTATGCTCGGCGTCTCTGGCCTGGCCTTCCACCTCTCCGCTGCGTCCGCGTGCGCCTATCAGGAGGTGGAGCGGGAGGCGGCTGTCTTCTCCCAGCGCTGTTCGACGTGCCATGGCGATCGAGTTGGATGGACGAGTCGCCGCCTTTCCGCTCCAGCGCCGCGGGGTCCCTGCCGATGGACCATCCCTAGATCCTGAGGCTGCCTAGGGCATCCGGTGATCTTCTCCGACTCCTCCGGGGGAGGGACGTCGAATGGTCCTGCCAGCCGAGATCGTGGCCAGCGTTTTCCTTGAGCTCCAGCGGCGAAGGAGGTTCTCGTGGCCGCACGGCTGATCCTGGAGGCGCTCTCTGCCAACGAATCGATGACCCGTCGCCTCGGTGCTGCCTTGGGACGCTGGCTACGGGCCGGTGACGTGGTGGCGGTGCAGGGTCCCCTGGGGGCCGGGAAGACCCGATTCATCCAGGGCCTCGCTGAGGGCCTCGGGGTGACGGACCCCGTTCAGAGCCCTTCGTTCGTCCTGATCCAGGCCTATCCCTTGCTTAGCGGCAGCCGGTTCTACCACGTCGACCTCTACCGGTTGTCGGAGCCCGGGGAGGCATGGGCGCTGGGGCTGTGGGATCTGTTGGAGGAGCCCGCAGTGATCGCCATCGAGTGGCCGGAGCGGGCAGCGGGCCTGATCCCGGAGCCTCACCTCCACGTCATCCTGAGCCCACTGGAGGATTCTGGACGCCAGGTTCGGATCGAGGCAATCGGGGAGTTCCCGCCGGAGCGTCTCGAGGCGCTTATTCAACAGTTCAAGGAGCAACAATCCGAGTAGAGCGGAGATGAGGGAGCGGAAGCCTACGCATCTGCTGGCCCTGGACACGGCTACCTCCGGCCTCGCCTTGGCTCTCTTCGATGGGGCTGAATGGCGCGCGGTGGCCTGCTGGCGCACCGCGGACCGGCACACGGCCGAGCTGATGCGACGTTGTCAGGAGCTGATGGGGACGGCGGGCCTGGAGCCGGAGGATCTGGCGGCCATCGCCGTGGTGAGCGGCCCTGGCTCCTTCACCGGCCTGCGGGCGGGCGTCGCCGCTGCCAAAGGCCTGGCCCTGGCTCTGGAGCGCCCCCTCTTCGGGGTCGGGACAGAGGAAGCGATCCTGGCGGAGCTGCCCGCTGGCCTCAGTCCCTTCCATCTGGTGATCCCGGCTGGGCGGGGACGGCTGGCCCTGCGTCGTTACCGCTGGGAGGCCGGATGGGTGCCGGAGGGGGAGCCCGCGCTGACCACCGCCTCCGCCATCGTGGAGGCCTGGACGCCCGGCACCTGGCTGGTGGGGGAGTGGACAGCTCGGGATCAGGCAGTGTTGGAGCGGCATCCGATCATCGCCTGGTGTATCCCCTGGGAGGTCCCATCCCGGGCGATGGGAGCGGCCCGGCGGGCCTGGGCGCGCTATCAGGCCGGGGAACGCCCGGATCCGGCCCTCTTGCGCCCCACGTATCTGCGCACACCCAGCGTCCCGTAAGGTTAACGCCCGGCGCGGATAGGAGATCGGCCTTTCTACGCTGATGGAAGTCGGCCTTCAAAAGGCGTTCGGCGTCGGCCTTCCTCGAGGTCGAGGGCCTTTGGGTCGGCGCAGGCCAACCGCTGGCCACAGGTCTCCTGAGAGTGAATTCACTCAGCGCTCACCGATTTCCTCTCCCCCTGCGCTATAATCGGTGGGGGCTCGAGCCGAGCACTCCGGCGAGCGACTTTGGATACGGAGGACGGGCGGGTCGGCTCGCTGCCTCCACCCTGGGGAAGCATGCCAGCGCTGGCGATCCCGGAGTCCGTTCCCTTTCAGATCAATTCGATGCGCTGGGAGGACATCGCGGAGGTCATGGAGATCGAGCGGCGCACGTTCTCCATGCCCTGGTCAATGCGCGCCTACGAGCAGGAGCTATTGCGCAATCCCAACGCCCATTACTTGGTGCTGCGCCCGCGGGAGGTGCGCACAGCTCTGCTTCCGTTGCCTCCCCAGCGCCTGCCCATCCTGGGCTACGGCGGCTTCTGGCTGGTCCCCGACGAGGCCCATATCAGCACCATCGCCGTCGACGGGCCGTGGCGGGGGCGGGGGCTGGGGGAGCTGATGTTCCTGGCCCTGTTGGAGGAGGCCATCGCCTGCGGGGCGAACCTGATCACCCTGGAGGTGCGGGCCTCCAACACGGTCGCCCAGCGCCTCTACCAGAAATATGGCCTGGAGATCGTGGGCCGTCGCCCCCGATACTATCGGGACAACCTGGAGGACGCCCTATTGATGAGCGTGGAGGAGGTGCGCTCCACCGCTTATCGGGAGCGGCTGGAGGCCCTGAAAGCCCAGCTCTGGGCCCGCCTGCAGGCCGCCGGCCCCATCTCCACGCATCGATCCGCGCCCAATTAGGGGGCGGCAGGGACGTCTCCCTCTGCCCTTTCGATTTTCGGGTCTGAGGAGCGCCGATGCGCATTCGTGGGGTGATCTTCGATCTCGGCCACACGCTGATCGAGCTGCCAGCCGATCCGGAGAGCCTGCGCCGGGAGATGCATGCTGCCGCCCAGAAGGCGCTGAGCCATCATGGGATCCGGGTTGATGAACAGGCTTTTGAGGCTGCCCTCGAACGCTGGACGGCCCTCCGATATGGGCGCTGGCAGGAGGACTGGCAGGAGTATCCCCTGGTGGACACCTTCGCGCGGGCCTTGGCGGAGCTGGGATGTCCCGGGACGCCGGAGGCGCTCCTCCGAGAGACCGTTCGGGCTTTCTTAGCCCCTCAAGAGGCCCGCTGGCGGCTCTTCCCAGACGCCCTTCCGACCCTGGATCAACTGAAGCGTCGGGGCTACCGGCTGGCCCTGCTGACCAACTCCGGTGACATCGATCATTCTTGGCGTCTGATCGAGCGCTTCGGCCTGCGGCCCTACTTCGATCCTATCGTGATCTCCGCTGCCGTGGGCTGGCGGAAACCGCACCCGGCCCTCTTCAAAGGGATCGCGGCGGCTTGGGGTCTTCCCTCAGAGGCGGTAGCCGTAGTCGGCGACCTCCTGGAGGCAGATATCCGGGGCGCCCATCTGGCCGGGATGCGAGGCATCTGGGCGGCGATGGTCGCCCGGACCTCCGCATCCACGGGAGCCATCCGGCCCGACGCGATCGTCTGGACGCTCTCAGAGATCCCGGCGGTCCTGGACCGCTGGGCGGATGGCGGGGAAACGTAGCCGGCCTCGAGAGGATGCGGCGGGGAGCGCGGGTTTTCCTGGAAGCGATCAAGTTCGAGCGCACCATCTTCGCTCTTCCCTTCGCTCACGTCGGGATGCTGCCGGCGGCCGGGGAATGGCCCCGCCTCGATCGGGTCTTTTGGATCACCATAGCTATGGCGGCGGCCCGCGCCCTGGCGATGAGCATGAACTGGCTGGCCGATCGGGAATACGATGCGCGCAACCCGCGCACCGCAGACCGTCCGTTGCCCCAGGGGCTGTTGCGGCGGGAGACCCTCCGGTAGGCGGGAGGGATCCTGGTGATCGCCGCCTTAGCCCTAGATTCCTCTCTGCGTGGCTCCGCTCCCAGTTGCGTTGACCTTCCTCGTCGGCTATCACTACACCCAGCGCTTCGCCTGGCTCCGCCACTAAATCCTGCGGTTCGCGGACGGCCTGGCCCCGCTGGGAGCCTGGATCGCCCTGCGGGGCTCCTTCTGGAAACCGGAGGACCTCAGCGGGCGACTGAAGTCGGCTAAGGAAGGCAGGTAATTACGGGCAGCGGTTCATCGCCATGCGCTCAGTCAGGGCGTAAACTGAGCGGCGATCAGGAGGAGGAAGCCGACGAGCAGTAGGAGCGCGGCCAGGACGATCAGGCGCTCCCCCCAGCGCCGTCGCCGGCCAAGGCGGTGATGATGGCGGCGGCCCGCCTCCACCGGCTCGGGATGCGCAGCGGGATGCCCCTGGCGGCGGTGCCACCACGCCTGGGCGCAGAAGACATATTCCCCGACCTCATGGGCCTGGATCCATTGCGGATCGTGAGGTTCCATCGCCTTTCCCGTTCCGCGCGTGGATGAGGCGTTGCACACCTCGTCTCATGCTTTGGGCTCAGAGGAGGCCTCCGAGCGTTCAGCAAGCGTTTGGGCCGGCAAGGGCGTGAGAGAGACCTCGAGCGAAAGGGTCCGCCCCAGCTGCTCGGAAGCATCCAGCACTTCAATGCCGATCAACCTTCCCTCTCGATTGAAATCCACATGCACACCCGGAGCGATCCACTCTGTCCGCGCTGCTTTCTCCCCTGGAGCTCCCAGCCAAATATAAAGCAAATCGTGAAGGGGATCATACTCTATCTTCATTCTTGTCCTCCTTTGGAAAATCCAGAGCCATATCTTGCTATCACTGTTAGAATTATGATCCTGTCTCCAACTACTTTATAGTAAACCGTGACCTCTTTTTCCTCATAAAGTCGGCCCTCCCATTCTCGATTGTAAGGGAATACGAAAGTTTTGCCCAAAGTGCCCGGTTTCGACCCGGCTGCTTCTTAGACCGCATTCAGGGTCTTTTCGATCTCCTCCCGGGTAACCCCTCGCTGACTCATGAGAGCGCGCAAATGCGGATGGAGGTTCGCCTCAGTAAGCCGGATGCTGGGCTTTCCCATCTTGTGCCGCTCTCGTTATGGAGTGCGCCTTCCGTGGATCGTGAGAGTCCATCGCCTTTCTCGCTCCGCACGCGGATGAGGCGTCACCCCCTCGTCGCATGCTTTTGAGTCGGAGGATGCCTTCGGGCTTACGAGAGGTAAGAGCTGCCCCCAAACGACACTATTGCTGGATCGGGCTCACCGGCCTGGCCATGGGACTTCCGGCTCCCATAGGGGCTTCGCTTGTTCTTAATACTGGTCCGCTGCAGAAGGCAAAGTCGAGAGCTGCGATCACCGCTCCTGTAAAATAAGACCTTGGATGACGGCGGCCCACATAGCGATCTGAGCCCAAGGCTCCGGGTCTCCGTAAATCTCAACCGCTCCCTCCCGATAACTGCCTCGAAGCCACCCGAACTCCCTCCACTCGATTTGAGCCATCCGACGCCCGTCGATGTCTTCAATGTGCCCAATCCGGGGTCCCAGGATGGAAGGGAAATGGGAACGCAAGCGGAATATACCGACGAGCTGCTCCCACCGGCTCAGGATCCGGTAGTGCGGGATCAAAAGGCCCCGCTCCTCGAACCGCCATATCGGCGAGCCATCCTCTGCAACGAGACGGTATTGCATACGGGGAAGAATAAAGGGCCGTTCTAAGAGAAGGCGCCGACCCGTGGCGGACTCCTCAACCTCCAAGATGAGCCTCAGAGCAGCGCGGAACCTCGTGTAGAACAGAAGGCGGCGAAGCAGGCTTCCCCCCCGAATCTCCCGTATGCGGGCCAGCAATCGTCCTTCGGTGTCCTGGATGAAAAAGCAAGCGGGCTGGAGGACTGATACCGGTGTTTCGACCCGTAGGGTGAACATCATCCACCTCCT
>JAGHYO010000037.1 GCA_017743605.1 Thermoflexus sp.
GCCCACCCCGGTGCCCATCACCCCGGGCCCTCGCAGCCCCACCCGCATCGTCATCCCCGCCATCGGGGTGGACGCCCCGGTGGTCCCAGGGACGGACTGGGAAGCTCTGAAGAAGGGCGTGGGGCATCACCCGGGGACGGCGAACCCCGGGGAGCCCGGGAACATGGTGCTGGCCGGCCACAACGACATTTACGGGGAAGTTTTCCGAGACCTCGAGAAGCTCGGCGTCGGCGATGAGATCTGGGTCTACGCCGGGAGCCGGGCCTATCGCTACGTGGTGGCCCAGAAACAGGTGGTCCTCCCCACCCAGGTGGAGGTGATGGCTCCCACCCGCGATCCGGTGGTCACCCTCATCACGTGTTATCCTTATTTGGTGAACACCCACCGGCTGGTGGTGGTTGGGGAGCTGCGATGAAGGATGGCCATGGTTGAGCGGGACGTCGGGGTAATCATCGTGAACTACAACACGCGAGAGCTGTTGCGGCGTTGCCTGCAGACAGTGCAGGCCAGCCGGGGCGTGACCTTTGAGGTGTGGGTGGTGGACAACGCCTCGGAAGACGGCAGCGCGACGATGGTGGAGCGGGAGTTCCCGGAGGTCCGGCTGATCTACAGTCCGGTCAACGGCGGCTACGCGTATGGGAACAACCTGGGGTTGCGCGCCTTCGGCTTTGGAGAGCCGGGGCGGACGCCCAGAATCCGCTATGTCTTGCTCCTTAACCCAGACACCGAAGTGCCGCCGGACGCCCTGGCCCGGATGGTGGCCTTCATGGACGCCCATCCGCAGGCCGGGGCCGCGGGCCCGAAGATCGTCCGACCCGATGGCTCCCTGGACTTGGCGTGCCGTCGTAGCTTCCCCACCCCGGAGGTCGCCTTCTATCGGTTTTCCGGCCTGAGTCGGCTTTTCCCCAAGAGCCCGCGCTTCGGCCGTTACAACATGACCTTCCTGAACCCGGATCAAACCCATGAGGTGGATTCCGTCGTCGGGGCGTTCATGATGGTGCGCCGCGAGGCCATCATGCAAGTGGGCTTGCTGGATGAATCGTTCTTCATGTATGGGGAGGACCTGGACTGGGCGTATCGCATTAAGCGGGCCGGCTGGAAAATTTACTACCATCCGGAGGTGGTCGTCCTGCACGTCAAGCGCGCTTCCAGCCGGACGAGCCCGCGGGCCCGCTATGAGTTCAACCGGGCGATGTGGATTTTCTACCGGAAGCATTATCAGGCCACCACGCCGGCTTGGCTGGATCTGCTGGTGCGGCTGGGTCTAGTGCTGAAGGGGGGCTGGCGGCTGTGGCGGGAGATGCGCCGGGATCTGCGAGAGCGCCACGAGGCGCCCGCCTTCTCCTCTTCAGAGCGGTGATGGAATTAAGGAGGTGCAGGATGAACCGGAAGCGTGTCCGGTGGCTGCACAGCGCCCTCCTGTTGCTGAACGACCTGGGAATGACGGCCCTCGCCTTTTACACCGCTTACACGATCCGCGCTCGGCTTCCATGGCCCTACCCCCCTCAGAACCTGCCGGGCTTCCTAGCTTACGCACCGATGCTGGGGGTACTGCTCCTTTACGTGGCCATCCTGTTCTTCCTCCACCGGCTCTACCATCTCGGCCGGGCCACCTCCCGCCTGGATGAACTGTCCCGGGCCGCCGCGGCCTTCTCGGTGGCAATGATCTTCACTGTGGCCACCGTCTCCTTAGCGTTCAAAGACACCCTGTTCGGTTTCGACTACCCGCGGGCCATGGTGCTGTATGCCTGGGGCCTAGGGATCCTCCTCGTCGGGATCGGCCGTCTGCTGGCGCGAGGCATGTGGAGCACCCTGCGGGCCCGGGGCTGGGACCGCAGCCGTATGCTGATCGTGGGGACAGGCGAGGCGGCGGAAGCGGTGATCCGCCGTATCCAGAACGCCCCCGCGTTCGGCTACGAGCCCATCGGCGTGGTGGCCCTGCAGGGCAACGGCGCCACCCACGTGGCGGGGGTCCCGGTGATTGGGACCGCTGAGGATCTCCCGGATTTGGTCTACGCCCGGGACATCGATGAGGTGCTGATCGCCGTCCCGGAGGCCCCGCACAGCGAGGTGCTACGCCTGATCTCCCTGTGCGAACGCAGCAACCTCTCCATCAAGATCTACCCGGACATCTTCCAGTTGATCGCCACCCAGCCTTCTCTGGACGACCTGGGGGGTTTGCCGCTGCTCACGGTGCGGGACGTTGCCCAGCGAGGCTGGAAGCTAGTCCTCAAGCGGGCGATGGACATCGTGGGGGCAGCTGTGGGGCTGATCCTGCTTTCGCCGCTCATGCTGCTGATCGCCATCCTGATCAAGCTGGATTCCAAGGGGCCGGTCTTCTACGTGCAGGAGCGCATGGGGCTGGACGGACGTCCCTTCTTGATGCTCAAGTTCCGCTCCATGCGGGCAGACGCCGAGAAGGAAGGGCCGGGCTGGACCCGACCGGATGATCCGCGGCGGACCCGGGTGGGGACCCTCCTGCGCCGGCTGAACTTGGACGAGCTGCCCCAGCTAATCAACGTGCTGCTGGGGGACATGAGCCTGGTGGGACCGCGCCCGGAGCGCCCCGTCTACGTGGACCAGTTCCGCCGCGCGATCCCCCGCTACATGGAGCGCCATCGGGAGAAGGCGGGCATCACCGGCTGGGCGCAGATCAATGGCCTGCGAGGAGATACTTCTATCACCGAGCGCACCAAATACGATCTCTGGTATGTGGAGAACTGGTCTCTCTGGCTGGACATCAAGATCCTGCTGCGCACCCTGGTCCAGACCCTGACCTTCCGAAGCCCCAATGCCTATTGAACCGGAGGGGATGATCTTGCGCTCTCGAGGCAAGGGAAGGATGGCGATCGCCGAGCTCCATGAGAAGGCGGCCCAGCGCGGGTTGCCCAGCCTGGGCTGGGGGCCGGGGCAGGCCCGGCGTCTGGAGCTCATGCGGCGCTATGCCGCCCTGGAGGGCGCCCGCATCCTGGTGGACGGCTGCGGGGTCGGGATATACGTGGAAGCGATGCGGGCTTTCTCCTCGGAGGTGCACGGCCTGGACATCGATGCCGACTACCTGCGGGAGGCCCGCCGGCGCGGCCTGGGATATCTGGTGCAAGCCGCCGCCGAAGTCCTCCCTTACCCCGATGGGAGCTTCGATGTGGTCCTCTCCCACGAGGTCATCGAACATGTGGCCGATGACCGTCGGGCAGTCGCGGAGATGGTGCGGGTGCTGCGCCCCAGCGGGCGGATCCTCCTGTTCTGCCCGAACCGCTGGTTCCCCTTCGAGACCCACGGGCACTACTGGCGGGGGCGTTATCATTTCGGGAACACCCCTCTGATCAACTACCTGCCAGATCCCCTGCGCAATCGCCTGGCCCCCCACGTGCGAGCTTACAGCGGGCGGGCCCTGCGCCGCCTCTTCGCCGGCCTCCCGGTGCGCATCGTGCATCACACCCGGATCTTCCCCGCCTTCGACCGCATCGCGGACCGGCATCCCCGTCTCGGCCGCTGGCTGCGCGGCCTGGCTGACCGCCTGGAACGCACCCCCCTGAACCGGCTGGGGCTCTCCCACTTCCTGGTGGCAGAGAAGACGGGGTGGGGGTAGGGGCGACCCGGCGGATCGCCCCTACCCCTACCCCGCATCCGGAAAAGCCAGAGGGCCCTGTCCCTCCCCTTGCCCGCCTCATGCCGCTGGGTGTAAGATGAATCCCGGAATTATCGGTAGGGCGCGTTGTTTTTGTTGTCGTGGAGGACTCATGGATTTCGAGCGCTTTCTCCGCCTGATCGGCATGGTGGTGCTAGGGATCGCAGGGTGGCGCTTAGGGATGGACGCCGCCCGGCTGGGTCTGGACTCCCGGCCGGCATGGCAGTTCGCCCTCGCCTTCGCCCTGGCTGGCGCCATCATAGGCCTGGTCATCACCCCGTGGCTGACCATCCGCCCGGCGGCGATGATCCGGCAGGTGACCCGCTCCATCCCGTTGCAGCAGCTGCTCGCCGGCACCGCGGGGCTCATCATAGGCCTGACCATGGCCGGGCTGGTCTCCTATCCTCTTTCCTTGCTGCCCGACCCGCTGGGCCGGGTGCTGCCCTCCCTGGGGGCGGTGTTTTTCGGCTACCTGGGCCTCACTGTGGCCGGAACCCGCTACAAGGACCTCCTGGCCTTGCTCCCCCGCCACTTGCGGGAACGGGACAGCGAGCACGCCATCCTCGTGGACACCAGCGTGATCATCGACGGGCGTATCGCCGACGTCGCCCGCACCGGCTTCATCCAGGCCACCCTGCTGGTGCCGCGCTTGGTCCTCAACGAACTGCAGCACATCGCCGACTCCCAGGACCCCCTACGGCGGAACCGTGGGCGGCGCGGCTTAGAGATCCTCAACCGTATGCAGAAAGAGGGGCACGTCCCCATCCGCATCGTGGACATGGAGTCGGAGGGGCGGGCGGCCGATGAGAAGCTGATCGCCCTGGCCCGCCGGCTGCGCTGCCCGATCATGACCAACGATTACAACCTCAACCGCGTGGCAGAGCTGCAAAACATCCGGGTCCTGAACATCAACGAGCTGGCCAACGCCGTGCGCACCATCCTCCTGCCCGGCGAGACCCTCACCCTCCCCATCATCCAGGAGGGGAAGGAGCCCGGCCAGGGTGTGGGCTATCTGGAGGATGGGACGATGGTGGTGGTGGAGGAGGGGCGGCGCTACATCGGACGGGAGATCCCGGTGGTGGTCACCAAGGTGCTCCAGACTGCAGCGGGGCGGATGATCTTCGCCCGCCCCGAGGAGCCGGCGCGCAGCCCCCCATAAAAACCTTTGGGATCCATCACGCTTAATGGAGGGAGACTGCTCGATGAGCCTGGTCGTATATAACTTCCTCACTCGTCGCAAGGAGCCCTTCATACCTCTGCACGAGGGACGGGTTCACATGTATGTGTGCGGGCCGACGGTCTACGACCACGCCCACGTCGGCCATGCCAAGCTCTACATCTCCATGGATGTCATCGTCCGTTACTTCCGCTACCGCGGCTACAAGGTCCACTACGTCCAGAACATCACCGATGTCGGGCACCTGCTGGAGACCGGGGAGGACCGCATCCTGAAGGGAGCGGCGCGGGAGCGCCTGGAGCCGATGGAGCTGGTGGAGAAGTACATGCGCAGCTACTTCGAGGATATGGACGCCCTGGGGGTGGTCCGGCCGGACATCTCCCCCCGGGCCTCGGCCCATATCCCCGAGATGATCGAGATGATCAAGGTCCTGATCGAGAAGGGCCACGCCTACGAGGTCAACGGCTCCGTCTACTTCTCGGTGGAATCCTGGCCAGAGTACGGGAAGCTATCTGGCCGCCGCCTGGAGGAGCAGGAGGAGGGCGTGCGGGTCGCGGTGCGGGAGGAGAAGCGCCATCCCGCTGACTTCGCCCTCTGGAGGCGCGCCGAGCCGGAGCACATCCTGCGCTGGCCCAGCCCATGGGGCTGGGGCTACCCGGGGTGGCACATCGAGTGCTCGGTGATGTCCACCAAATACCTGGGCCAGCCCTTCGACATCCACGGCGGGGGCATCGACAACCTCTTCCCCCACAACGAGAGCGAGATCGCCCAGGCCGAGGCCGCCAAAGGCGTGCCCTTCGTCCGCTACTGGCTGCTCACGGGCTCGCTCACGGTGAACGGGGTCAAGATGAGCAAAAGCTTAGGGAACGTGGTGCGCATCAAGGACGCCCTCGGGCGCTACCGTCCCCAGGCCATCCGCCTCTTCATCCTCTCCAGCCATTACCGCTCGCCCATCGATTACAGCGAGGAGGCGATGGAGGCGGCCGAGAAGGGCCTGGACCGCCTCTGGAACACGGTGATCGAGGTGCGGGAGCGGCTGGCCCGCGGGGACGCCCCCGAGTCGGCGGAGCCGGAGGCGTTTATGGAGGAGATCCAGCGGGCGCGGCGCGCCTTCCTGGAGGCGATGGACGACGATTTCAGCACGCCGGAGGCCCTGTCGGTCCTCTTCGAGTTCTCCAAGGCCGTCAACGGCCTCCTGTTCGGCGGGGCCACCGTGGGCCGTCCCGTCCTGGAGGCCATCGACGCCGTCTACCGGGAGCTCGGCGGCCAGGTCCTGGGCCTGATCCCCGATGAGATCCGGCCGGACGTCCCCTCGGACCTGGTGGCGGAGCTGGTGCAGTTGCTGATCGAGCTGCGGGCGGAGGCCCGCCGCCAGCGCGACTTCGCCCGGGCCGATCAGATCCGCGAGCGCCTGCGGGCCCTGGGGATCCTCCTGGAGGACCGACCCGACGGCACGGTCTGGCGGATGGGACAGGCGGGATCTTAGAGGAGGAATCTATGGCTGATGTCCTGATCAAAGAAACGATTCTGCACGAACTGGAAGATCTAAAGGAGAACCAACTTCCGGAGGTCCTGGATTTCATCCGCCTCCTGAAGTCCAGGGGAGGCAAGGAGCGGATTATCCTCATGGACGCCGCAGACTATCGCATCCTGCGAGCCGTAGCGGCTGATCGGACGAGGCCGCCGCATCCTTCTCCCCTCGCCGAACCGACGCTGGAACCGGTCGGGTTGAGCGAGGAGGAACTGAGGCCAGAGGCGGAGGAAGCAGCCGATGGATCCCAGGCCCGATGGAATCAAATCATTGCCGCTTATCTGGACGGTCACATTAATCTCGGACGTGCGGCTCGGCTGCTGAACCTCCCCGTCGATGATCTCAGGGAACGCTTCCTGCGGCTGGGCGTTCCCTTGCGGCTTGGTCCGGAAACGATGGAGGAAGCCCAGGCAGAGATCACGGTCGGCCTCTCCATCGAGACCCCTTAGTTGGAGAGCGCAGTGATCCTGCTCGACACCACGGTTCTCAGCAATTTCGCCCGCATCGGCCGATTGGATTTGTTGCGTGCAGTGTTATCCAACGCCGCAACCACACCATATGTGATAGACGAATTAAAAGCCGGCGAGGTTTCCGGCTATCTGTTCGATTGTGACTGGGAATGGCTGGAAATCGTGAAATTAAGCCTCACAGAGGAAGACCATCTTACTCGCATTCGCCGAATCCTCGGGGAGGGCGAGGCCTCCTGCATCGCGGTGGCTCTGGAGAGGGGAGGCATCCTGTTCACGGATGACGGGGATGCGCGCCGTTACGCTCTTCGCCTTGGCATCCCCGTTTCCGGCACGTTGGGAGTGCTGGCATTGCTGGTCAAGAAGGGCTACCTCACCCTAAGCGAAGCGGACGACTGCTTGATGAAGATGATCAAAGCCGGTTACCGGTCCCCGGTGAAGAGCGTGTCCGAGATCCCGGGTTTCCCATCGTCCCGGGAATAAGGGATCGCCCGGTCGCTCGAAGGAGCTGAGTGCGGAAAAGGGCGACGACGTTTCAGGTTTAATCCGGAGGCCTCGATGAGCCGGGATCCCTCGCCCCAGGAGCGCCGCCGGTTGCTGGAGGAAGAGCTGCACCGGTTGGTAGAGATCCTGCGCCGGGAGGTGGATCCGGAGCGGATCATCCTCTTCGGATCCCTGGCGACCGGGGAGATCGGGCCATGGTCGGATATTGATCTCGTCATCGTCATGCGGACGGACCAGCCGTTCATCGAGCGCCTTCACACCATCCGGCGGCTCCTTCAGCCCCGCGTGGCCACTGATCTGCTGGTCTGCACGTCGGAGGAGTTCGAGCAGCTCGCCCGGGAACGGCCATTTGTGCGAGAGGAAATCCTGGCCAAGGGGGTGCTTCTCTATGCGCGAGGCGGCGAAGCCGTGGCTCGATCTCGCCTGACGCTTTAGAGCCGGTTGCTCGTAGTCCGCCGCGGCGGCCTCAGGATCCCCTGCGCCCAATACCATTCCAGAGTGCGGCGGGCTCCCTCCTCAAAGGGCGTGGGCTCGAACCCCAGCTCCCGCCGGGCTTTCTCCGAGGAGACCACCCAGTCGTAGAACACATACGTGGCCAGGGTCAGCGGGTAACAGGGCTCCCGGCCGGTGAGGTCTGCCAGCTTCGTCCAGGCCCAGGCCAGAGCTCGCATGGGAGCCGCCGGGACGTTGATCCGCCATGCGGGAACCCCGGCGAGGCGGGCGACGATCTCGTAGATCTCCCCGTGGGTCCGGCTTCGATCGGCCACGTTGTAAACCTCCCCCACCCGCCCCCGATGCAGCGCCGCCTCGATCACCCGACAGAGGTCCGGCACGAAGATCGGGAACGTGTAGCGGCGGCCGCCGTGGACCTGCAGGCGCAGCCCGCGCAGGAAGTCCTCGAAGAACAGCCGGTTGAAGGCGTAGCGCCCCCAGGGGCCGTAGAAGGCTCCCGGGCGCAGGATCACCGCCGGGAGCCCTCTCCCGACCGCCTCCTGAACCAGCCGCTCGCCCTCCCACTTCGTCCGCTGATAATCATCCACCGGCCGGCAGGGATAGGTTTCATCGATCACCGCGCCCGGACGCGGCCGCCCCACCACCGCCACCGTGGAGATGTGAACGAACCGCCTCACACCCGCGGCCAGGGCCGCCTCCGCCACGTTCCGCGTCCCCTCGACGTTGACCCCCCAGTAGCGCGCCCGCGGACCCCAGAACCGGAAGTAGCCCGCCGCGTGGATCACGGCGTCGCAGCCCTCCACCGCCGCCCGCACGGAGACGGGGTCCTGGATATCCCCGAAGGCGATCTCCACTCCATGGGCGGCCAGGAACTTCCAGTCTGAAGTCGGGCGAACCAGGGCGCGCACGCGATATCCCTGCTCCGCCAGATATGGGCAGAGGTTCCGCCCCAGGAAGCCCGTGGCGCCGGTCACCAGGATGCGCATGGCCAGCTATGGGGAGCGCTCGAGATCGTCGGCCGCGAACGCCAGCCCGAGGCGCCGCAGGGTCTCCGGCTTCGGCCGCCCGGTCTCCGGGTCCCATCCGCGGACCTCGTAATACTCGCGCAGCATGACCTCCAGATCCGGGACGAAGCCGGCCGCCCCGCCCTCCCCCAGCGGCTCCAGCAGCCGTTTCGGAAGCCGGTCGTCCGCCCGGGTCGCCCCCAGGCGATGGTTGAGGGCCCGCTTCAGCTGCCAGGCCCGTTCCCCCACCTCCAGCATCCGCCCCAGGTCCCAGTCCCATCCCATCGCGGCGTTGAGCAGGGCCAGGGCCGTAGAGGGGGCCACATGGGCGAAGTAACAGAGGACCAGGCTGTTGCACACCGTCCGCCAGTTCTGGTGGATCGCCACATAGCGGGCTTTGCCCTCGCATTGATGGCGATCGAGATAGAGGATGCCCAGCTCCTCATCGGATTGGCCCAGCTCCACCATGAAGAAGTCGCTCTGGTTGTGACACGCGCCGCGGGGGGACGTGGCGTAGCTCAGGGCCATCCCCGCTACCCCGCGCGGATCGTGATAGGGGACCTCCAGGCCTTTCACCTCCACCGCCAGATCCTCCGCGCCGAAGGCCCGTGCCGGGCCGCGGGCCCCCTGGGCCAGCAGCGCTCCGAATCCCTCCCGCCGGGCCGTCTGGGCGATGAGGATCTCCGCCGGCCGCGCATCCCCCCAGCGCAGGGCCAACCCCCCGGTGTCCCGCTCCGTGAGGACCCCGCGCTCGAAGAGCAGATAGGCCAGGCCGAGGACGTTCCCCATGCTGATGGAATCCAGCCCGTAGCGATCGCACAGATCCCCCAGATGCGTGATGAGGGCGAGGTCGTCGTTCAGGAGGTTCGAACCGAAGGCGGCGATGGTCTCGTATTCGGGGCCCTTCGCCTTCGTCCGGGCATAGGGGCCTTCGGGGATGGTCACCACCCGCCCGCAGGCGATCACGCAGGCGTGGCAGGCCGAGACCCCCGAGAGGATCGTCTCGGCCATGGCGGCCCCGCTCACCTTCGACGCGCCCTCCCAGGCGCCCTGCCCGTAATACCGTTTGGGCATGCTCCCCAGCAGCTCGAAATACTCCGCCGCACCGGCCGTCCCCGTCTCCCGGAACACCCGGGTCAGGTTGTCCTCCCGCAGCGCCCGGTTGGCCTGCGACCGCAGCGCCCCGAACTCCTCCGGGCGGGCCAGGGGCAACGGCTGGTTCCCCCGCACCGCGATGGCCTTCAGGTTCTTGGAGCCCATCACCGCGCCCATCCCGGTGCGGCCCGCTACCCGACCGTGGTCGCACAGGATCAAGGCGAAGGGGACCTGGTTCTCCCCGGCGACGCCGATGACCGCTACCCGGGCCAGGGGATCCCCCACCTCCTGCCGGACGGCCGCCTGAACGGCGTAGGGATCGCGGCCCCAGAGATGAGCGGCGGGGCGGATCTCGACCCGACCGTCGTGGATCCAGAGGTAGACCGGTTCCGGGGCGCGTCCCTCGATCCATAGCGCATCGTAGCCGGCGAAGCGCAGCTCCGGCCCCCAGAACCCGCCGCAGTTGGACTCCCCCCACAGCCCGGTGGCGGGGGAGCGGGCGCACACCGTAAACCGTCCGACGGCCGGGCCAGCGGTGCCGGTCAGCGGGCCGGTGAGGAACAGCAAGGGGTTCTCCGGGCCCAGGGGATCCACCTTCGGATGGAGGCGCTCCCACAGCATCCGCGCCGCCAGGGCGCTGCCCCCGATGAAATCCTCCACCCACCCCGAGGGGATCTCCTCCTCCCGGATCCGCTGCGAGGAGAGATCCACCCTCAGCAGCCGACCGAAACGCGTCATCGGTTTCCCCCCTCCTTGCTGTAACGCAAAATTTATTTTGCGGGAAACGCCTCGCTTCTCTCCGACCACGTGGGACGCCGCTTCCGGAGGACTTCCCGGCTCTAATCCGGGTAATCGGCCTCCGGATCCGTGTAGATAGGGGGCGGATCAGGAGTCCGTCGGACGCGCCACAGGCCCCGCAGGTCCTCTAGGGCAGTGCGCAGGATCTTCACCCGGGTGTCGGGATCCTCCCGCCAGATCAACGGGACCTCCCACACGGTGTAGCCGCGCTGCTCGGCGCGCAGGAGCAGCTCCGTGTCGAAGAACCAGGATTGATTGGCCACCCGGGGGACAAGCTCCCGGGCCGCCTGGCGGGTGATGGCTTTGAACCCGCACTGGGCATCCCGGAAGCGGCGGCGGGGGAAGAGCAGCCAGACGATGAAGTTATAGATCCGGGAGATGATCTCGCGCTGGAGGGAGCGGGTGATGCGGGATTGCGGGTGCAGCCGGCTGCCCGTGGCCACGTGATAGCGGCCCTCTACCAAGGGTTGGATCAGCGGCATGAAGGCGCTGAGGTCAGTGGACAGATCGACGTCCATGTAGGCCATCACATCGGCGTCGCTCTCCAGCCAGGCGTTGCGCAGCGCCCGTCCCCGTCCCTTCCGGTTCAGCCGGATGTAGGCCACCTCCTCCGGCCACTGGGCCGCCAGCCGCCGCCCGATCTCCGGCGTGCGGTCCACCGAGGCGTTGTCGGCGATCACGATGCGCCAGCGGTAGGGGCAGTTCGCCTGCAGGAAAGCGCGCAGCTTCTGAACGCTGGGCTCCAGGTCCCGCTCCTCGTTGTAGACCGGGATGACCACATCCACCCGAACGGACCGATCCATGAAGCGGAGGCCTCCAGGGAGACGTTTTCCGGGGATATTTTAGCCGAAGGGCGCGCTTTGCCCCTCCGCGGATCCACCTCCCGCGGTGGCGAGAGCATTGTCCCCCTACGCAGGGGACAGACAGATCGGAGAAGACTCACTATCATGCCGAACAGAAATTCCTTACGGAGGAAGATGGAAATTGAGGAGCGAGAGCGATCTCGTCATACGGATCGCGTGACAGGTGTCCGGGTGGCCCAGGGATCCCAACGCTTTCGCGAAAGTCGATGGCTGATCGTATGGGTCAGCTGTCTATTGCTCTCCCTTTGCTCTCCCTGGGCGGGAGCCCTGCATTCGGTGAACGGATGCAAAGTGTTTCCCCTACTCCGCCTCAGCCGCAATGGTGGGCAAACGTGACCGCCTCTTACATTGCGGTGGCCTTCTGGACCTATTGGCCCATTCCGGAACCTCATTTCGGAGCCTTCTTCCAGGGCCGCTGGGGGCATAATCCGCACGATCTGGGGCCCGGCGGCGACCCGGCGACCTGTAGTTCCAGCGCCGGCTGCATTTCCAACTGGAACTGGTGGGGGGCCGATCGAAATGTGTTGCTGTTGCCCAAAGGGGGATGGTTAGCAACGGAGCCTCCGTGGGGGCCGAAATGGCAACCCAGCAATTACTCAGCTCGAGTATGGTTCGATTGAGGAGGCGGCCATGAAGCGCATCGCAATTGGCGTGGGCGTTCTCATGCTGGCCCTGGGCGTGGCGGCGGCTCTCCATCGGGCCCTGGCGCGGCCTTCCACCCCCTCCCCGCTAACGGCGCAAGCGTTGCCTGCGGAGGCCTTCCCCCAAAGTTATCGCCTGGAAGAGGGCCCTCTCTCCCCCCAGGCGCTCAATCATCCGCTGAATTCAGAGAACCTCGCCAGCATGGGGATCAAGGAGGAACCCCTCCGGTTCCGGGAAGGCTATGGGGTGGGGCTCGCCGTTTATGACGGTCAGCAAACCGGCCTGGTGTTTCACCTCCTCTATCGCTATGCCGACCCCGCCCAGGCCCGCCGGGCGGCGGAAGCGCTGATCCGCGCCTGGGGGCTGAAGGAGCGACCGGAGGTCGGAGGCTGGGAGGTCTTGGGCCGGGACTCCGAAGGGGGCGCCCTCCGGACCCTGGTGCAGGTGCGCGGCGAGGTTCTCAGCCTCCTGATCGCGAACGGGACGCAGGAAGCCGCCACGCGACAGCTCCTGGACCAGGCCGTCCAGGCCCTGGCCGCGCAGTGGGGGCGCTGAGCCTTAGATGGCGGAGAACCTCCCGCCCAGGGGGAGCATGGGTCCGAAGATCCCTGCCCCCCTGATCGCAAAGCGTCAAACCGCTCTCTCTTCCGGAGCCCATGTTCGATCGATGTGGCTTCGATGGGGGACGATGACCCCACGGTGAGGCCTCTGCGGGCCGACATGCCTTGCCCTCAATCGGTTGGCCTCCTATAATGTAATCGGGGGTTCTCCTCCGAAGGAGAGCGATGGCAGTCGGGCTGGTGGATAGCGATTCGATGCGCCGGTCCGTCTGGGTCGAGCGCCTGAGCGCCTGGGGCTTCCCCATCGCCTGGGAGGCGGCCACCGCCGCCGAGGCCGGGGTCGCCCAGGCCGGCCATCCCCCTTCCGCCCTGCTGGTGGCCTTCGAGCTGCTGGACGGCAGCGGCGCGGCGCTGCTGGCCGCCGCCATCCGGGCGCAACCGGAATGCTCGGGACTGCTGCTGGTGGAAGTCCCCCACCCTGCCCGGGAGGCCCTGGCCTGGAAGGCCGGCGCCCGGGGCTGCCTGTGGCGGGGGCAACCGTGCGAAAGGCTCCTCGCCGCCGTCCGGCAGGCCCTGGCCGGGACGTCGCTGTGGACCCCGGGGGCGGTGCGGCAGGCCCAGCGCTGGTGGGCGAGCTGGGGCGATCCGTGGGCGGCCCTCAGCCCGCAGCAGCGGGCGGTGGCCTGGGCGGCGGCCCACGGCCTGAGCAACAAGGAGATCGCCCGCGTGCTCGGCATCGCGCCGGAGACCGCCCGCACCCACCTGGCGCGGGCCCTGGCCCGCCTGGGGCGGGTGGATCGGGTGGACCTGACCCGCTGGCTGGCCCAGGGCGGCCTCCTGGACCCCCGCTGCGCGGCGCTGCTGGACGAGGATCCCTTGCCGGACTTCCGGCAGCTGATCGAGGCCCTGATGGGCCTTGGGTAGACGGGGACCGCCCGCGGAAGGTCTGTCCCCCGACGCGGGGGACAGACAAGAAGCGGGGAGTGGGCTAGGATGAGAAGCGGAAGCCCAGGCAAGGGAGGTCTGCGATGGGGACGCGGTGGCTGCTTTACGATACGGGGTGTTCGGTGTGCGCCGCCCTGGCCCGGGAGGTGGAAACCCTCAGCGGCGGGCGGATGCGGGTGCGGAGTTTGCGGGAGCCCGAGGTCCAGGCCCTGCTGGACCGCGCCCGTCCCGGCTGGCAGTGGGAGCCGATGCTCGTCGAGATCGAGGGGGAGCAAGTGCGGGTCTTCGCGGGCCTGGCGATGCGGATGCGGTTGCTCCAGATCCTGGGCCCGGCGCGGGCCTTGCGGGTGGCCCAGGCGGTGGCCCGGATGGGAGGCCCGGTGCTCGGCGTGGATT
>JAGHYO010000038.1 GCA_017743605.1 Thermoflexus sp.
GGGCCTGGCGGCGGGCCAGCTCCGCGCGGGCGTGCAGACGCTCCGAAGGCTCCAGCGTGATCCCTTCGATCCCCCGGACCGCCTCGAAAAACGCCTGGGGATCCTCCCCGCTGATCACGTGGGTCCACGCCTCCACCACCAGGCGAGGGTCCTCGTAATCCACAACCTGGACCACCAGATGGGGAAGGCCCAGGCGGCGGGCGGCCTCCACCCGGTTGGCGCCGTCCAGCACCACGTAGCGCGGTTCGCCCGGGATGGGCGCCACCACCGGGGGGTTCTTCAGAACGCCCTCCGTGCGGAGGCGCTGGACCAGCGGCTCCGTCCGCACCTGATCCGCCTGTTCGTGGGGGATCAGATCGGCCACCGGCACGAACCGCAACACCGGCATTCGCTCGGCCCCATGCAGGGCTCCCATCTTCCTTCCCTCCTCAATCGCGGGGCGCTCCGAAACGAAAAGGAGGTTGGGATGGGACGGCTCCGTCCATCTCCCAACCTCCTGAGGTCTCTCAGACGTCCGGTTAATTCGTGGACATCGACTCCAGCGGCGGGACGGAGCGTCCACGAGCCCGGGCCTCCTCCAGCGCCCGCTTCAGGGCATAAGCCATCACGGTGAGCTCCTCCTCTCCCTCTACGGGCTCGGGCTCGGGCGGCGGAGCCGGACGGGAGGGCACCGTCTTGCGCACCGGCACCTCCGGCTCCACCTCCTTCACCGGGAGCAGCCCGCGCAAGCTCAGCCGGATCTGCTTCTTCTCCGGATCCACCAGGATGATGCGGGCCTCGATCTCCTGGCCCTCTTGGAGAACCTCCGCCGGGTCTTTTAGGTTGCGGACTCCGAACTCGCTGATGTGGATCAGGGCATCCCGTTCCGCGCCGATGTCTACGAAGGCCCCGAACTTCTCCACCCGGGTCACCTTGCCTCGAATCAGCTCCCCGACCTTCATGTCCTCCCACCTCACAGAGGGCGGCGGGATCATTGTCAGGCGCAGGCGGCGCTCCCGGCGGCTCGCGCTCACCACCCACACCCGGACCTCGTCTCCAGGACGGAAGGATCCGGTGGGGTTCACCCGCCCTTCTTTTCGAATCTGAGAGGCGGGGACCAATCCCTCCACCGGCGCGTCGATTTCGACAAACAACCCGTCGGGCTCCACTCGGGTGATCCGCCCGGTGAAGGCCCGCCCGGGCTGGAGCTGACCCCATCCGTAGGACGCCGGGCGGATCAGCGTCAGGCTGAGCAGACCTTTCTTCCGGTTCACCTGCTTCACCCAGGCGGTCACTCGATCTCCAGGCCTCAATACGTCGGAAACCCGCAAAACCGGTTGAGGGGCCAGCTGAGAGATGTGGATAAAGCCGGGGATTTCTGAGCCGATATCGACGAAAGCACCGGCGGGGGTCACTGCGGTGACGATGCCTTCCACCTGCATTTTCGGACGCATGGATCGAAGGGGGATTCGGACGGAGCCCTCTGTCCCCTCCTGCTGTTCCGTGATCACAGGGCTCGTCTCCATGGCCGCTCACTCCTTCCTCGCCGGGATAAGCCGGAATCTGTTCTCACTTTCACAATTCTACGTCGAAGTCCCCTCCCGTGCAAACTCGCGCTCCAGAAGGGCGTGTCCTGAAATCGTAGGACAACTGCGAGGCGTTGCCCGACGGCTCATGAACCCGAATGATCGGAGCGGTGCGGAAGCCACCTTCCCCTTCCCATCGCGCCCTGGGGTTCCCAGCCGGGCCACTGCGGGCCGTTGCCCTCGATCCCATCTCCGATCATCAAAACAGTGAAAGCCGCTTCGATAACCCCGAACCTCTGATTCTCGATGGCACAAAGGGTCGCGGCGAAAGCCGCTCCTACAGAGATTGATCTTTGGTAGGAGGGGCTTTCGCCCCAAACCTTCTATCTTCGATGACGCAAAGGATCACAGCGGAAGCCACTCCTACGAAAAACAGCCCTGAACCTTCCGTGCGGCCGAGTCCAACAAAATGGGGACACGCCCCTCCGGAACCTCGGGTGGAAGATACATTCGCCCTGTTCACAACCGGTTCCCGGGCCTATGCAATCCGTGAAAGGGACCATCACCTCAGCTGGGGAGTTTGCTACGAGGGGCACCCTGCCTCGGCCCAACTGGCCAGCCGGTGATACAATGGTGGGAAGAGATCCAGTCGATCGAGCGGCTCGATGATCGGGACCAGCTGCGGCAGGCTGGCGAATTTTCCGGCCCTGCGGGAGTTTGCGGAAGCTCATGGCCTGAGTCTGGAGCTTCACGAGTTCCTCATCTCGGAGGACCTGGATGGCGAAGGGGGGGGACCTGCTTCGGCGCTGCTGCCAAGCCCTGAGCAGGTTCGCCGGACCGGTCTCCCTCCACAGCCCCTTCGCGGATCTCTTCAGCGGCTGCGTGGACGCCCGGATCGCTGCCGTCACGACGGAGCGCTACCGCCACTCCCTGGCCATCGCCGCGAAGCTGGGAGCCTGGCTGGTGAACCTCCGCCTCAACTACAACCTGCCGGTGGACGAGCCTCCCAACCGTCCCGGCTGGCTGGAGGGGCAAGTTGCCTTCTGGACCGAGCTGGCCTTCGAGGCTCAGGAGGCCGACATCTGCATCGCCCCGGAGAGCATGCGGGAGCCTGATCCCTTTCTAATCGGTCGAAGTCATCCAGCGGGTGAATTATTTCGGCGTCGGAGCTTGTGGGAGCATCCGCCGCGCCTATCTCTGCTCCCGGATGCCGATCCGAGCCTGGATCAACGCGCTGGAGCCGGTGCGGATCCACGCCCATCTGCGCCACAGTAGCGGATCATAGGACCGGCATCTCCTGCTGACCCAGGGGATTATCTCGGTGGAGCCGATGCTCGGCTGGCTGAGCTGCTGCTCACACTGCCCGAGGGCGATTCCGGAGATGCCCGGCCCGGCAGAGATGGGGAAAGCCTGCTGCTTCTTCATCGGATCCTGGAATAGGTGACTTCTCCCGGATGATTGCACAGGGATCTCTTCTAGCAGCCTTCGCTCATCCCGACGATGAATCCTTCGGGCCAGCAGGGACGCTGGCCCTTTACGCATCCCGAGGGCATGCCGTGCACCTGATCTGCGCCACCCGGGGGGAGGCGGGCACCCCAGATCCCCGCATCGGCCCGGTGGAGAACCTAGGAGAGCTGCGAGAGGAAGAGCTGCGCTGCGCCGCCCGGATCCTAGGCCTTCAGGATCTGCACCTGCTCGGCTACCGAGACTCCGGCATGCCCGGATCCCCCGACGCGGAGCACCCGCAGGCCTTCGTCCGCGCGCCTATGGAGGAGGTTGTCGGCCAGCTCGTTGCCCTCATCCGGGAGATCCGCCCGGATGTGGTGCTGACCTTCGATCCGTACGGCGGCTATGGGCACCCAGATCACATCCACATGCATCGGGCGATGGTGGAGGCGTTCCATCGGGCAGGGGACCCTGACGCCTTCCCGGAGCAGCGAGCGCGGGGGCTCCAGCCGCACCGGCCGGCCCGCCTGTATTACACGGTCTTCCCTATAAGGCCGCTCCGCCCGCTTCTCGCCTTTCTTCGGCTTCTGGGTTATGATCCGCGGCGTTTCGGGCGCAACCGGGACATCGACTTGGAGGCTGCCTTCCGGGCGGCCCTCCCAGTGACCACGCGGATCGACATCCGCGCGGTGCTGGATCGCAAAGAACAGGCCATGGCCTGCCACCGCAGCCAGGGCGGAGGATGGATGCGATCCTTTCGTCTTCCCCGGTTCCTCCGGGGCCGCCTGTGGGGGTTCGAGACCTTCTATCGGGCCATCCCTCCCTTCCAACCAGGGGAGCCTATTGAGCGGGAGCTGTTCCCAGTGCAGGAGTCATCCTCCCCGGGCATGTTCAGGCGATCGCGCCCCTATTGAACAACAGGGGCCAGCAAGCGCCTGCGGGGCCTGTTTAGACTTTCCACGCCTCCGAAACGAGAGGAGCCGGAGCGTCCCAAGATGCAACCATCTGGTGGTGGAGGAACGAGAGTTCTCTGGGTGGTTTTCGAAGGCACGGGCCCGGACGCCCACCTGCTTCGCGTCCTTCAGCGTCACGGGTTTAGAGTCGAGACGCCGGCTTTGGAGGATCTGCTCGCTGCCCTTCGAGCGCGGCGCTCGGTGGATTCATGGCCATGGGCTTTTCCGGATCTCGTCCTTCTGGACCGCCTGAGCCCCTCGCACGGGATGGAGCTCTATCAGCGTCTGCAACAGCGGATGAAGGGTCCGGTTCTGCTGATCGTGGAGCGTGAGACCGCTCCCCTGTGGGGCCGTCGGGACGATGGGATCCTGGTCGCGCCCTTCTCCTCCCGGCGCCTGCTTCACCGGGTGCGGGCGATGCTGATGACACACCCTGCAGAGGATGAGGGGGTCATCGAGATCGGGCCCTTCCGGCTGAACACCGTGCGCCGGGTGTTGCAGCGCGGGGACGCAATCTACTGCCTGACCCCCAAACAGTGTCGTCTGCTCGCCATCCTCATGCGGCGGGCCGGCCATGCAGTCCCCCGCGGGGATCTCATGCGCTGGGTCTGGGGAACCGAAAACCTGTCCCACAGCCGGACTCTGGACGTGCACATCCGATGGCTCCGCCGCATCCTGGAGGAAGACCCGGCCCACCCCTGCTATCTGGAGACCGTCCGCCAGGTAGGTTACCGGTTCCATGTGCCATGAGGCGCATCCGGGGGAGAGGCCTGCGGGATCGCAATATAGAACGTGCTCCCATGGCCCAGCCGGCTCTCCACCCAGACCCGTCCGCCATGCCATTCCGCAATCGATTTCACCAGGGCCAGCCCCAGGCCGCTCCCTTTCACATGCGCCGTCTCCTTCCGACGCACCCGGTAGAACTTCTCAAAGATGCGCGCCTGATCCCCTAGGGCAATGCCGATCCCCGTGTCCCGCACCCAGATCACCGCCTCCCCGCTGGCTTCGGTGAGCCCAACGGTGATCGTTCCTCCCTCCGGCGTATACTTGATGGCGTTGTCCACCAGATTGGCGATGGCCCGCCGCAGCCACGCCGGATCCCCATAGACGACCCCGAGGCCTTTCACCTCCACAGTCATCCGGAGTCCTCGCGCCATGGCCTGAGGACGGAACTCATGGAACACGTCCCGGATCAGATCTCCCAGGCGGCAGATGCCCCGCTGGCCGATCCCTTCCTCGATCCGCCGCAGATCCATCAGGTCCTCGATCATGCTAGACATCTGATCGATGCCGCTCATGATCTTCTCGACATACTCCTGCTGACGGGAGGTCAGCGGGCCAGCCATGCTGAGCATCGTCACAAACCCTCGTATATATGTGATGGGAGAGCGCAGATCGTGGGAGATGGCAGCGATGAAGTCGGACTTCAGGCGGTCGAGGGCCTTGAACGGCGTGATGTCCCGGAGGAACAAGAGCCGTCCGATCTCCCGCCCACCCCGCAGCCGCAGGTCGTAACGGCCCGCCCACAGCACCCGGCCATCCGCCTGGCGGAGCTCCCGGCTCCGCACCTGGCCGGGCGGGAGCGCCTCATGGAGCAGGACAAGCAGCGCGGCGTCGCGGAGCAACGCAGAGAGCGGCTGGCCCAGGGCGCTGGAGGCGGGGATCCCCAAGAAGCGCTCGGCGGCTGGGTTGAGGTCGAGCAGGTTCCCCTGCGCATCCACCAGCATCAAGGGATCCGGGCTGCTCTCCAAGACGGCCCGGAGCCGCTCCCGCTCCGCCGTGATGACCTCATACAGGCCGGCCCGAGCGATGAACACCGCCGCCTGGCTCAAGATCAGACGGGTCAGCTGTCGCTCCGAGGAACTTGCCCCACGGGGGGAAGGAAACGCCAGCCACGCCGCCCCTACCCTCTCCTCCCCCAGATGGATGGGGAAAACCCCCAAGAGGCAAGAGGCACGCTCCGACTGGAGAACGGGAGCGAGCTCAGCCGGGCGGACCCCAGGGCTGATCCATATCGGCTCGGTGTGCCCCTCGCTCTGCTCCCAACACGCATGATCCAGGGGCTCCGGTGACACCTCCCCAGCGGCCGTGAACACCCGTATGGAGCCCCCTGGGCCTGGGATCAGAATCCGGACGACGCTCGCAGCGGTGGCGCGTTCCAGGGCGCGGGCCACCTCGGGCAGGCCTCGGGCCATGTCCTCTACCTCCATCAGCCGCCCGTTGAGCTCCAGAAGCAAGGAGAGATCCGCCAGGCGGGCCCGCAGACCGTGCCGGGCGTGCTCCATCGCTTCCGCCAGCTGTTCGATCTCATCCGGACCGTCGCTAAGGATAGGAGCCTCCAGGTCCCCACCGGCCATGCGCCTGGCCGCCCCCGCCAGCCGCTCCAACCGCCGGGTGAGGAGGCGGCTGAGGACGCTGAAAAGCAGGGCCCCCACCAGGGAGAACCCGAGCAGGATCCCGCTAGAGGGAAGCGCCCGCTCCGCCGCCCGCCGGATGAGAGCGGCCCGGGGATACCGGATCACCGCCCACCAGTCGGTGCCCGCGAGCCGCCGGAGGAACACTTCCTCCACAGTCCCAGAGGGCGAGACGATGCGCTGCACCAGCGTCCCGGCAGGGAGCGAAGCGGGAAGCGGGAACACGTCCAAAAGGGCTTCCGCCTCAGGATGCAGAAGGATCCGCCCTTCCCGGTCCACCAGGAACCCCTGGCCGGCTGGCGTGATTTCCAACAGCAAGGCCGTGACCTCCTGGAGGGCCGTGTGCTGAGCCACCCGCACGCGGCCGATCAGGAAACCGCGCGAAGGATCCCCAGCCAGCGGGGCCACAAACGAGAGCCCAGCCTGCCCGTCTGGCAGGCGGTGCACCTCCGTGTGCACCACCGACCGGGCGAGACGGGCCTGGGTCATAGCTGCCTGCTCCGGCACCGAGAGCCCCCGGAATGGTTCTCCAGTCGGATACGCTGCCTGCACCTCCCCTGTCTCACCCACCCATAACACCGCCTGATAAATCGGCCCCGTTTGGACGAAGCGCTGGAGGATCCGCGCTACTGTGGCCGGCATCGCATCCGGGGGCATGCCCAGAGCCGCCATGTCCATCAGCAGGGTGTCGCCCGTGTGGAGGAAATACGTCAGCTGTTCTGCGGCCCGCCGGACCCCACGGTCCAGCGCCTGGGTTCGCTCTTCATCAGCCTGCCGGATCGCCAGGGCGGACACCGCCCCGAAGAGGGCAAGGGTCAAGGCGCTCATCCAGAGGCCAAAGAAAACGAGAAAGCGGGTTTGGATGCGGCGGGCGTAAGCCGGCCAGCGCGGAGGCTGATCGGTTCGAAAGCGCTCCGGCCACCGTTCGTGCAGGGCTTGGGCGATGCCCCCGCAGACCAGCGCGCTGATCCCGGAAGAAGGAGCCATGGCCGCCGTGAGAGTCCAGATCCCATCCAGGGCCTCTGGCCAGGAAGGATAGAACGCCCCCCACGAGATCGCCTGCAGAAGCCACCATCCTGCCCAGCCGATCCCCGCTGCGACCAGCGGCTGCCGGAGGATCCAGAAAGGGCCGCCCACATCGTTCTGGAACAGCAACGCGCTGATGAGGGCGGCATCCAGGGCCACGATCCATGGCAGATGCAAGAAACGCCCATCGTGCAGGAACCCTGCCGCAGCCCCGGCAAGCAGACCGATCAGCCCCACCGCGCCAGGGCCCAGCCGCCCTCCCCAGACAAGATAAGGAAGCCAAACGAAAAGAGGAAAGCCCACCCGGAAGGGTAGGCCGGAGAAACGCTCCCATGAGAGCACCGGCGTCAGCGCGGTGAGAAAGGACAGCAGCGCGAACCCCGCCAGCGAGGAAAGGCCTACCCGGCGTAGCCTCCGCAGATCCTGCGCTCTCCGCCCCCACAGCGCGAAAAGGGCGAGGAAGCCGATCACCGTCCATGCCCATCCCCAGGCGGATCCCGGCCCTGTGAGGTTCCCAGGGAGGATCCAAAGGTTCACCTGCATCGCATCGCTTCCCTACTGCAGTCCGAGTCGTATCAGGTTCCTGCGCTGTCCGCTATGTTACCCCTGAACCGGATCTCTGACGAACCCCTCCGGATCCCGAAGCTTAGCCTTCGACATCTGTCCCCCCACCCCATATAATCAAACTAAAGGAGGCACAGATGGATCCCCGGATTGCATTCCACACGCTTCAAAACTACCGCCATCGAGGGCCTCTCATCGTGGCCATGGAGCCGGACCCCATCCCGGAGGGCCTGGGCCGGTGGGAGAAAGCAGCCGAGCCCCTTACACAGGCTGGCGCCGGCCTCTTCGTGTGGACTCCCGCGGGGGGCCCGACTGCGCTGGCTCCGCTGGCCTCGAAGGGCCCTGCCATTTGGATCCTGGATGCCTATCTGGAACCCCGGGCGCGCTTGAACGTGCTGGCCTTGGAGACCCCGCTGCTCCAGCGGGTGATCGCTTGGATCGAGGGGATCCCGCACAAGCGCCCGGAGTGAGGGGTCCCGGAATGGCCCGGAGGGCTAGAGATCGCAACTGAGTGATTCTGAAGGAGGGAAGTTGCCATGCGGATCGTTGTGGGAAGCGACGAACGCACTCACCTGACGGATGTGGTCCTGGAAGAGCTGCGCCGCCGCGGGTTTGAGATAGAGCCAGTGGGCCCGCTGGCCGGCGAGAAGCGCTCCTGGTCGGAAGTGGCCCGCTTAGTGGCGGAGAAGGTGGCCCGGGGCGAGGCCGACGAGGGCATCCTGTTCTGCTGGACTGGCACCGGCGTGAGCATCGCTGCGAACAAGATGCCGGGGATCCGCGCGGCGCTGTGCGACGACGCTGAGACCGCACGGGGGGCACGCCTCTGGAACAACGCCAACGTCCTCTGCATGAGCCTCCGGCGGACCTCTGAAGCCATTGCCAAGGAGATCCTGGAGACATGGTTCAACACCCGTTACATCCCGAACCCGGAGGACGACGCCTGCCTCGCCCAGGTTGCGGAGATCGAACGGGCTTATCTCCGGGAGCCGGCCCCGGCCTCCGGCCGCCCTTGAGCGCCCCGCCCACGAAGGAGACCCGATGGACATCGAGACCCGATGGCGATTGCTGACCCAGGCGGCGCTCTGGGAGCCCGCCGAGGAGACCGGCCCGAGCGGGCGGACGCCGGAACCTGTGATGGATTGCATCTACGAGGCCCGGGCCTCCGGGCGCCCGGTCCGCCTGCTGAAGATCTTGCTGACCTCCGCGTGCGAGCGGGATTGCTTCTATTGCCCCTTCCGCGCCGGCCGCTCCTTCCGCCGCGCCACCTTCCGGCCCGACGAGCTCGCCCGCCTCTTCGCAGAGATGTATCAGCGCGGACAGGTGGACGGCCTGTTCCTGAGCTCGGGGATCATCGGCGGGGGGATTCGAACCCAGGACCGCCTGCTCACGACAGTGGAGCTGCTCCGCCGGCGCTACGACTACCGGGGCTACATCCACCTGAAGCTAATGCCCGGAGCCGAGCCGGATCAGATCCGGGAGGCCATGCGATGGGCGGACCGGGTCTCCATCAACCTGGAGGCGCCCAACCCCGAGCGACTGGCCCGCCTGGCCCCTCACAAGGCCTTCGCCGCCGAGCTGGAGGCGGCGCTGACGATTGCCGGACGGATCCGCCGGGAGGAACTTCCCGCGCCGCAAGGGTCCGGGCGCTGGCCTTCGCTGACCACCCAGTTCGTGGTGGGCGCTGCTGGGGAGAGCGATCGGGAGCTGTTGGAGACCGTGGCCCGGCTGCATCGGGAGATCGGCCTGGCTCGGGCCCACTTCTCCCCCTTCCATCCCGTGCCGGATACCCCGCTGGAGGACCTTCCACCCGCCTCGCCGCAACGGACCCAGCGCCTCTACCAGGCGGAATGGCTCCTACGGGCGTATGGCTTTCGGCTGAGGGAGCTGCCTTTCGATGAACAGGGGAACTTGCCTCTGGATGAAGATCCCAAGCTGGCGTGGGCCCGACGGGCCCTTCGGGAGCGGCCGCTGGAGATCCTGCGCGCCTCGTATGAGGAGCTGATCCGCGTGCCGGGGGTCGGGCCGAAAGCCGCGCGGGCCATCCTCCGCGCTCGGCGAGAAGGCTCCCTGAGCCAACCGGAGCACCTCCGGGCCCTGGGCGTCTCCCTCTGTCGGGCTGCGCCGTTTATTCTCCTCAACGGGCGCCGTCTGCCGCATCCCTTTCAGCTCCCTCTTCTCTGAAGGCGGCCCCGTCCCTCATGGGTCTGAGCAATCCCGCATCCGGCCGCAGTTGGGACAACGCAGCTTGCAGTGGATCTCCACCATCGGGGAGCCGCAGATCTCACACCGATCGTCCTTCAGGGACGAAGGGATCCCCTCCGGATCTTCGCAGGCGGCCGCGGAAACTTCATCGGAAGCCACAGGCCCCTCCTTCGCGCCGAACAAAAAAGGCCGCCACGGCGGCGGCCCTGCTCCCCGGGGAGGACTCGAACCTCCAACCCGCCGGTTAACAGCCGGCTGCTCTGCCTGTTGAGCTACCGGGGAAGGTCACTAAAATTTAGGGCCTACGCAGTTGCCTGCGTATTCCGGTCGTAGCCACGGACTTTTCATCCGAGGCCAGAGGACCGGCCACGGGGGTCGCCCACCGACCCCTGCCCCGGAGGCCGGAGCCTCCGAGGAGTTTCTCGGATGAAGGCATGCCTCTTGGCCATCTGCCGCTTACCGGCATGCCCGCTCTCATGATAGCGTCAAGGGGGGCACCCTGTCAACTGCGTAGCTCCTGTAAAATTATAAAAAGCCTCCGCCGGACCGTCAAGGATGCGCGGGCTGGCCCGGGCTGGGGGTGTGTCCCAAAATCGTAGACAACTGCTCGCAGTTGTCCTACGAAGCGGCCAGCCCGACAAAATTGGGACACACCCCGGGCTGGCGGATATCCAGCAACGGGGATAAGGAAGCGGAAGACTGCTTCCGCGATCCCTTGCATCTCCACGGCGGAGTACCTAAGATGCCCCTTTTGCTGCGCGAGGAGGTGGTGCAAGCCCTGCTGCCCATCACGGACGCCATCGAGGCCCTGGAGCGGGCATTCCGAGCTCAGGCGGAGGGCCGCGCCGTCAACCTGCCCCGCCAGCGGGTCCGATGGCCCGGCGGGACGCTCCACGTGATGGCGGCCGGCGATCTGGGGTCCGGCTATGTAGGCCTCAAGGCCTACACGGCGGTAGGCGGGCAGACGCGCTTCGTGGTGCTGCTCTTCCACGCGGAGAGCGGCGAGCTGCTGGCGATCATCGAGGCCGACCGCCTGGGCCGTCTGCGCACCGGAGCGGCCACCGGCCTGGCCACCCGTTACCTCGCCCGCCCCAACGCCCAGGTGGTCGGCATGATCGGAGCCGGCCGACAGGCCGCCGCGCAGCTGATGGCCGTCTGCGCCGTCCGATCGATCGCCGAGGCTCGGGTCTACAGCCCTACGCCCGAGCGCCGCGCCGCCTTCGCCCATCGCATGCGCGAAACCCTGGGGATCCCAGTGCAGGCCGTGGAGCGCCCGGAGGCGGCCGTCGAGGGCGCGGACATCCTCATCACCATCACCTCCGCTCGAGAGCCGGTGCTCCGGGGAGCGTGGCTGCGTCCTGGGGTCCACCTCAACGCCGCAGGATCGAATGCCCTCCTCCGCCGCGAGCTGGACGAGGAAGCCATCGCCCGGGCGGACCTCGTCGTCATCGACTCCAGAGTTCAGGGACAGATCGAGGCGGGGGACTTCCTGGAACCCCTGGAGCGGGGACGTCTGCAGTGGGAGCGGGTTTTCGAGCTGAAGGATGTGGTCGCCCGTCGGGTGGGCCGCGCGCATCCGGAGCAGATCACCTTGTATAAATCCCTGGGCATCGCCTTGGAGGATGTCGCCGTCGCCGCTGTAGCCTATGAGCGCGCCTGCGCCCGGGGAGCCGGCGAACGCATCCGGTTCCTGGAGGACCTCCCGCCCGATTGAGGAGAACCGCGGAACGCCATGCCTGAGCTTCCGGAAGTTGAGACGCTGGTGCGCGAGCTGGGGCCCCGCGTGACCGGCTGCCGCATCGAGAGGGTGATCCTGCGCTGGCGGCGCAGCGTGGCAACCCCTTCCCCCCACGCCTTCGCGCAGCGGATCCGCGGGCAGACCATTCGGTCCCTGCGCCGGCGCGGCAAATTCCTCTGGTTTACTCTGGATCAGGGGGCATTGCTGATCCACCTCAAGATGACCGGCCGCCTCTTCTTTCTCTCCCACCCCGAGCCGGACGCCCATGCGCGGGCCGACTTCATCCTGGATAACGGGCAGATCCTCCGGTTCAGTGATGTCCGCAAGTTCGGGCGCCTCTACTGGGTTCAAGACCCTGAGGTTGTCCTGGGAACCCTGGGGCCGGAGCCCCTGGATCCCGACTTCGGGTTCGAGGATCTCGCCCGGCGGCTATCCGGGCGGCGCGGCCGCCTCAAGGCCCTGCTCCTGGACCAGCGGGTGATCGCCGGGGTCGGCAACATCTACGCCGACGAAGCTCTCTGGCGGGCCCGGCTGCATCCCATGCGGCCCGCCGCCTCCCTCAGCCCTGCGGAGATCCGACGCCTGTGGGCGAGCCTCCGGGCCGCCCTCCGCGCTGGGCTGCGCCACCACGGGACCACCATCCAGTGGTATCGCCGACTGGACGGGGAGGCCGGGGCCCATCAGCGTTATCTGCGGGTTTACGGGCGGGCCGGACAACCTTGCCCGCGCTGCCGGACCCCCATCGCCCGGCTCCTCCTGCAGGGCCGGAGCACCTACTTCTGCCCCGCCTGCCAGCCCCCTCCCGCATAATCAGCCATCTGGCCTCCTGCGCCCTGCGCATCTCTATCACGGAGAGCGAGGGCATTGCGGACTGCCTCAGCGCTCCTCATTCCGTGTGCAGGAGGCGCGAGATGCTTCGGGATCGAAGGATCCTCATCCGGGCGATCAGCCTGGCGCTGGCTGCCTGCGCCGCGCCCGCGGCCTCCCCTGCGCCTATAGCCCCGACCTATCCGACCCCTAAGAGGGCGACCTTGCCCTCGCCGAGCCCGGTGGCCCGGGGGACTCAGAGCACCCTCCGGAACCTCGCCTTCCAGCCAGCGGAGCCGGAAGTCGAGGCCGAGATGACCTCAGAGTGGATCAACGGGGAGGAGGCGGCTTCTCACGCCGTGACCGGCGCAACACCAGGATATCCAACGGGGGTCTTTGACTCCCCCCGCCTCCGCCCGGCAGATTCTTTCCGCTTCACCGTCTAGCAGCCGGGCGCCTATGAGTGCTTCTGTGGCATCCATGACCGAGTGTGCAGCCGCATTATCGCGAAGCCGAAACCTCCCTTCAGCTACTCGGATGATTGAACAGAAATGGAAGGCACAGGGAGACCTCTCTGGCGACCTCCTCTTATCGCGCCGTTGGAGGAGCGGGCGTGTCCGCTGATCCAGCCAATGAGGGTCCGCCGGTGAGCCGGAGGGCCTCCCAGACCTCTAGTTTGCGGGCGGCCCGGCGGATCACCTCGTCGGTGAACTCGGTGGTGGTAGCTGAGCCGCCCAGATCCGCCGTGGCGATCCCATCGTAGACGCTTTCGAAGACCGCTTCGTAGATCGCCCGGCTGGCCTGCTGCGCAGCCTCTGACTCGATGAACGAAAGCAGCGCCGCCCCCGCCAGGATCATGGCCATCGGATTGGCGATGTTCTTGCGGTAGAGGGCGGGGGCCGTGCCGTGGGGCGCTTCGGCCATCACCACTTCCACCCGGAGGGCCTCGTCGAACGAAAGCAAGAGGGACTCGCTGCTGGCGATGGAGCCGAACATCTGGAGGATCAGATCGCTCAACAGATCGCCATCCCGATTCAGACAGGGGACGACTAGGGGCTCCGCGGCCCGGGTGAACAGGAGGGCCAGGGTGGCGTCAATCAGCTGGGGCTCGTAGCGCACGTCCGGATAGCGTCGGGCTGCGGCGTCCAGCTCCTCTTTGAACATCCCCTCGTAGATGCGGCTCACCGTCCACTTCGGCCCGCCGAAGACTTTCGCCCCAACACGGCGCGCATACCAGAAGGCGAACTCGGCCACGGCCCGGCAGGTCCGGCGGGTGATCCGATCCAGCCGATACGCGGCCTCCTCCCCACCTTCC
>JAGHYO010000039.1 GCA_017743605.1 Thermoflexus sp.
AGCGCCTGCCCGTCCCGCGCCCGGATTGCTGCCTCCAGGCGGTCGATCAGCGCCTGGGCCTGGGGGTCGACACAAAATGCCTGAGGGGAGACCTCCTCGCTCAGGAAGGCTGCGTTCACCCATCCGATCCGCCCGTCTGGCAGCCGAACCTCCATCCAGCGGGCGCCCTGAACGGTCTGCTCGCGCCCAGTATGCAGCAACCCGGTCGCGTCCGGCGGCAGGTCGGCCAGGATTGGCTGATCTGGACCCGGTCCCGCGCGCACGGGGAGCTGGTCTATCGGCGGAACCAGCACCACCGCGAGGGGCCGGAGCGGCGGAGGGGGCGTGGGAGTGGACATCCCGGTGGGCGTGGCCGTCGGCGCCTGCAGCGGCAAAGCGGGCGTCGGGCTCGGCGTCCCTCCGGCCTGGCAAGCCACAAGCAATCCGGCAATGCTGACAACCATAAGCCCGCCAAGGGATTTCATGAGAACGCCCTCCGCATTTAGCGATTGGGTAAAACACGCACCGCGCGTGTGTTCAGAATTCGTTCATCAGCTGTCACCAGGGTTAGATCATAAACGAGCGCCGTGGCCACCAAGAATCGATCCACTGGGTCCTGGTAGGGAAGATTCACATGGCGGCTTTGAATGGCCACTTCCCCGGTGAGAGGGGCTTCTCGAAAAGGCACGATGCTGAGCGCCTGTCTGATCCACGTTGAAGGCTCTGGGCGAAGGACCACACGACCTTTTTCCGCGAGAATTAGAACCTCCCAGACCATGATTGGAGATAACCATAGCTCATTTGTAGGATCTTGGAGCACGCGGGCCACAGCCGGGGTCAAACGTCCGGGCTCCAGAAGGCTCCAAAGGAAAATATGCGTGTCCAGTAACAGTTTCATTCCCGGAGGACTTCCCACTCTTGTTCGTTTGTAGCAGGGCTTAGAATATCGCCAACAATCTTTCCGGTTTCTTGGAGAGCGCCTAACCATGAGGTGGGCCGCTCAGAGATGGGAGGTGGCAAGATCTGAGCGAGGGGTTCCCCGTGGCGCGTCACCAGGATTGGCTCTCCGGTGCGTTTCACGCGCTCCAGGAAATCCAAAAAGCGGGCTCGAAGTTTCGAGATCGGAACTCGCTCCACAATTACTCTCCAGGCAGAGCTTCAGATCCACGCGCATCGTAGCATGATCTTTGACAGCGGTCAAGGCCCTTAACGCGGGCTAGGATTGGAGGTGAGATCTCCCAGAGGATCCCCTGGATATTCGGTGAGGTGTAAAATGGCTCGCGTGCGGTGCTATGCGGGCTCAACCTATCCGGAGCGCCCAGAGGCTTTTGAATGGGAGGGAGTGGAGAAGCAGGTCGCCCAGATCCTCCGCCGGTGGCGGACCCCAGAGGCCATCGGGTTCCGGGTGCGCACAGAGGACGGCATGCGCTTCGATCTCATTTATGATCCTCGATGGGATCAGTGGGCGGTGATCCCGCTGACAGCTCCTCCGCCCTGATGGCGTTCCCGCGGGGACGCAGCAGCAGGAAGGCCAGGCTGTAGCCGGCTCCGGCGATGGGGATGGCGAAGACGAACCCCCAGAACCCGAACAGGCGCACCCCGATTAGGACGGCGATCAGAGTGAGCAGGGGCGGCAGTCCAGTGGCTTCCCCCAGCATACGGGGCGCCAGGAAATGAAAGAGAACCTGCTGGTAGATGAGCAGGATCAGCCACATCCAGAGCCCTGCGGTCCACGCACCCTGAAGCCAGAGCGTCAGGGGTGGGCCCCAGAGGGCGATGGGCGCCCCGATGATGGGGATCAGGATGATGAGGGCGCAAAGCAGCGCGATGAGCCCGGCGAAAGGCGCCTCGAAGGCCAGCATCACCAAGAAGGTCACCAGTCCGTTGATGAGCGCAATCAGGAGCTGCCCTCGCAGGAACCCCCCGAAGGTGCGATCCAGGATCTGCGCGGTGGTGCGAATCTCTTTGTGGTGGTGGGGCGGGATCAAAGAAAGGATCCGTTGGGAGATGTTGCGCCAGTCCAGCATGGTGTAGTAGCTCAGGGCCAGGATCAGCAGGAACTCCACCACGCCCCCGCCGACCTGTCGTGCGGTCTCCACCAGGACGGGGAAGAGCCATCCGGCCCCCCGGCGCCCCAGATCCTGCCAGGCCTCCCGGGAGGGCAGGAAGGTCAGGGCCTCGGGCGGGATGTTCAGCCGCACGGCGAGCTCCCGTTGCAGCCGGACCATTTCCTCCGGCAGGTGCTGGAGCCGTTGGGGGAGGAGGGCGGCTAGGTCCAGGGCTTGCCGGATCAGGAGGGGCATGCCCAGCATGAGGGCCAGTAGGAGCAGGCCTAGAAGGCCGGTGTAGATCAGCGTGGCGCCCAGCGCGTAGGGGATGCGGAGGCAAGCGAGGCGGCGCAGCGCAGGAGGCGCCTCCTGCTGAACCAGACGATCCAGCCACGCCTTCGGGAACAGCCCGCTGTCGAACCAGGCAACCACCGGGTGCAGGATATAGGCCAGCAGCCAGGCCAGAGCCAGCATGCGGGCCAGGTCGGCAAACAGGTGGAACAGCTGCCAGAGCCGCTCGCTGATGTAGATCAGCGCCGCCAGGCTGATCAGGATCAGCACGAGGCGCGGGATGCGCACGCGTCGGTGCCCCTGAAGAGGGTTCCAGATGGATTTTACCGGCTTCCCCGAGCGGAAGCGGAGCCTCCTGGGGGGAACGACTTGGCCTCAGGGAGAAGTCCCAAGGAAGCGAGGAGCCGGACGCTCCTCCACGTCTTCGAGGAGCCCGCCGTGCCCCATCGCGGCGATCTCCTCGCGGCTGAGCCGTAGGCCGGCCATCAAGCGCGGGATCACCCAGTCCACCACGTTCCGATGCCGGCTCCGGGCGCAACCCGGCGCCCCCAGGATCGGGATCTTCCCCCGATAGGCGATGAGGAGGAGGTTCCCCGGATCGACAGGGGCGCCGAAGGCCTCCACAGCCCCACCGATCCGCCGGATGGCGCGAGGGGCGACGTCCTCCTCGTCCATGATCGCCGTCTCCCCCGCCAGGATCAGGAAGTCCGCCCCTTGCCGGAGGGCGGCTTCCATCGCATGAGACAGCTCCGCTTCCTCGTGTCGCACGGCCTGGACCCCGAGCCATATCCCACTGCACGCGGCCACCCGCTCCCGGAGGGGCGCTTCGAAATCGGCGATCAGCCGGGGCCAGACGGCGGGGTGGCCGGAAAGGATCAGGGCAACGCGGTAGGGCTGGAAGGGGTGGACGCCCATGAGCGGACCGTTGGCCTGAAGCAGTGCCTCCGCTCGAGCCACGATCGCCTCCGGCAGGGCGAAGGGGATGATCTTGAGGCTGGCGACGATCTGGCGGGCCTGCACCACGCTTCCTCGCGTTAGGGTCGCCAGGGTGACCCCGGGGAGGCGGTTCAGCTGGGCCAGCCGGTCAGGTTCGACGATGAACACCCCTGCCGCGTCCGCGAGGAAGTTCACCCGTCCCCCCGCGGCCGGCATCGGGCGCAAGCCGGGTCCCTTGCAGGCCCGGGCGATGCGGCGAGCCGCCTCTTCCTCCCCGATGTCGCCGGGCTCCAGCTCGGCGACCACGATCTCCCGATATCCTTCCGCCCGGAGGCGGGCGACGTCCTCCGGCGTCAGGCGCCGGCCCTTGCGGAAGATGCGGTTCCCTTGGGCGTCCGCGAGGTTATGAGCCAGAATGCGCCCGACGGCCTCTTCGATGGGGACCGGGCCGAACTTCATGCGGGGACCTCCTGGTCTTCCGGGGCGCGGACGTGGGGGATCCGGCGGTTCCACTCGGCGATGATCTCCGCCATGATGCTCAGGGCGATCTCCTCCGGGGTCCGCGCGCCGATATCCAGCCCGATGGGGGCATGGAGCCGGGCCAGCGTGGCCTCGTCCAGCCCTTTGCGGCGGAGGCGCTCCAGTCGGCGGGCGTTGGTCTTGCGGCTGCCCAGGGCCCCCACATAGAAGGCAGGGCTCTGCAGGGCGGCGATCACCGCCGGATCATCCAGTTTGGGGTCGTGGGTGAGGACGGCCACAGCAGTGTGCGGGGTGATCCGCTCGGGAAGCGCTTCGTCCGGCCAGGCGTGGATGATCCGATCCGCGTGGGGGAAGCGCTCTGGGGTGGCGAAGGCCCGGCGGGGATCGATAAGATAGACCCGCCAGCCCAGGACCTTGGCGAGGGCCGTCAGGGCGATGCCGATGTGGGTGCCCCCTACGATGAGGAGGAGGGGTGGGGGCACGTGGGATTCGATGTAGATCTCCACTTCGCCCTCTGGCGTGGAGAGATTCACAGTTCCGGACTGGCCGAGGGCCAGATAGCGCCGCGCGATCTCCTGAACCCGGGGATCCAGCTCCGGATGCCCAGCCTCCAGGCCGTCCCCGGCGGCCTCCACAATCCATTTGGCGCCCAGCCAGGCCTCCGGCCCCCGGATCAATGTGGCCACCGCGATGGCCTCCTCTCGGCGGATTGCCTCCTGCACCCGCTCGAACCAGTTCATGGCCTCCGCCTCCTTGTATGTTCAGGGAAGGGGCTCGATGAAGACCTCGATGGTGCCCCCACAGGCCAGGCCTACGTCCCAGGCCATTTCGTCGCTGATCCCGAAGCGGACCAGGCGAGGGCGGCCGGTGCGGAGCACCTCCTGGGCGATCTCGAAGACGGTCCCCTCTACGCAGCCGCCGCTCACCGAACCGGCCATCTCCCCGCTGGAGGAGACCGCCATCTTGGCCCCCACGTCCCGCGGGGCGGAGCCGATGACCTTCACCACTGTCGCCAGGGCGACCTGTTCCCCTCGCCCTTTCCATTGCTTGATCGCTTCCAGCACCTCTTGCATGGAAAACCTCCAGCGGAGGGGTTGGCTCAAAGCCCGCGCTCGAACAGGTCCCGCACCGGATGGCAGAAGCCGGGGAGGACGTCGCTGCCGTCCAGCTCGGCGGACTCGTCGAGGAGGCGGAGGGTGCCGTCGGGCTGGAAGACGGTGACGGCGCGGCGGGCGGGGTCGACGACCCAGACCAGGCGGGTGCCGGCCTCTAACCACTGGCTGACCTTGCGGAGGAGGTCGGGGTAGCGGTCGAAGGGGGAGAGGATCTCCACAGCCAGGTCGGGGGCGCCTTCGAAGAAGCCGGCGGGGAGGCCTTCGGAGGGCAGGCGGTCAGCGCGGATGAAGGCGATATCCGCTGCCCGCACCGTGTCCGGATCCCGCCGCAGCACAAACCCTACCTCACCGACCACAATCCGTCCCAGTCGTCGGGGGTAGACAAAAGCCCGCAGGGCTGCGGCCAGGGTGAGCTCCACATCGCCATGCAAGAAACCGGTGGGGCTCATGGGGACAAGCCTTCCCTCGATGAGTTCGTAGCGTTCTTCCTCTCCCAGGGCCAGGAGGTCTTCCGTGGTCCACGGGCGCTCCGCTTCTCGTGAGACGCTCATCGTCGCCTCCCTGGTTCCCATCCCCTGTCACTCTGGTTCCACGGAGGAAACCGGCCGGGCCAGCCCGGAGCGGCGCGCGGAGCGACGGGAGGGGAGCCGTTCCAGATGGGCGGCCAGCTGCTCCAGGCTGACCAGGTTGTGCACCGGCAGGAAATCGTCGATGTAGGGCAGGGCAGCCTGCATCCCACGGGTCAAGGGCTGATACCCCGGGATCCCGAGCAGGGGGTTCAGCCAGATCAAGCGATAGCATGATTTCTGAAGCCTTTCCATTTCCTGCCCCAAGAGCTTCACATCCCCACGATCCCAGCCATCGCTGATGATCATCACCACCGCTCCGCGGCCTAGCACCCTCCGGCCCCAGTCCCGGTTGAAGACGTGCAGGCACTCCCCGATGCGGGTCCCGCCGGACCAATCCATCACCGTGCGGCTAACCTCGCGGAGGGCCTCGTCAAGATCCCGGTGGTGCAGACAGCGGGTGATGCGGGTGAGGCGGGTGCCGAAGACAAAGGTCTCCACGTGGCGCCGGGTGTGGCTTAAGGCGTGCAGGAAGTGGAGGAGCATGCGAGCGTAGCGCTCCATCGAGCCGCTGATGTCGCACAGCACCACCAGCGGCCGGGGCTTGCGCTTGCGGGTGCGCCAGAGCAAGCGCACCCATTCCCCGTAATGCCGCAGACCCCGCTGCGCTGTTCGTCGGAGGTCCATCTGTTCCCCCTTCGGCCCGGGGCGCAGCCGGCGCGTCTCCCGTTCGTGGATCTGCCAGCGCAGACGGGCCATCAGCTGGCGGGCCAGCTGGATCTCCTCCTCGGAGAAGCGTTCGAACTGCTTGCGGCGCAGGATCTCAAGGGGGCTGTAAGTCATCGCCCGATCCGTCAGGATCATCGGCGGGGCCTCAGGGTTCTCCGATCGCGGCTCCGGGGCCGGGCGATGGCCCGCCTCCGCAGGACGGGGCCGGTTCTCCCGCCGGCGGATCGGCCCAGGGGCCGTGCCGAGGAGGCCGGGCGGGAGTTGGCCGCCCATCAGGGGGTTGCGCCAGAACCATTCGAACACCCGATCGAAGGTCTCCAGGTCCTCCCGACGGCAGACCAGGGTGCAGCGGGCGGTATGATAGAACAGCTCCCGGTTCTCCAGGGGGATCCACTCCAGTGCGCGGACGAAGGCCACGATCTGGCTGGGGGTGATGGGCACGCCGGCCGCCCGCAGCGTGCGCCCGAACCGAACGATGTGATGCATCAGGTGGCCTGACATCCCTTTGCCTCCTCAAGCGAGGCCGGTCCATGAGGATCAGACGTTCCCCGGAGCCGTCTCGGCCCGCATGAGAGCTTTCGCCAGCAGATCCTGGGCGATCTCCCCCCGCACCTTGAGCACGTCGTCCTGATACTTCAGCAGCACCCCGAGGGTCTCGTCGGTCACCGCCGGGTCCAGTTCCGTCCGATCTAGGGCCAGCAGGGCAGCGGTCCAGTCCAGGGTCTCCGCCACCCCGGGCAGCTTGTAGAGATCCAGCCGTCGGAGCTCCTGCACGAAGGCCACGATCTGGCGGGTCAAGCGCTCGGGAGCCTCCGGGATGCGGGTCCGCACGATCTGGATCTCTTTCTCGAAGGAGGGGTAATCGATCCAGAAATAGAGACAGCGGCGCTTGAGGGCATCGTGGATCTCGCGGGTGCGGTTGGAGGTGATCACCACCACCGGCGGTTGCTCGGCCCGCACCGTCCCGATCTCCGGGATGGTGATCTGCCAGTCGGAGAGCAGCTCCAAGAGGAAGGCCTCGAACTCCTCGTCGGCCCGGTCCAGCTCGTCAATGAGCAGCACGGGCGGGCGGCCGTTCTTTGCCTCCAAGGCTTGGAGAAGGGGGCGTTTGATCAGGAAGTCCGGGCTGAAGATCTGCTGGCGGATGCGCCCCTCGTCCCGTTCCCCAGAGGCCTCCAGCATACGGATCTGGAGGATCTGGCGGGCGTAATCCCATTCATAGACCGCGCTGTGGACGTCGAGCCCCTCGTAGCACTGGAGGCGGATCAGCTCGGTTTCGAGGAGGTCCGCCAGGACCTTGGCGACCTCCGTCTTGCCGACGCCGGGCTCGCCCTCTAAGAAGAGGGGGCGGTTCAGCCGCAGGGCCAGGAAGATGGCGGTAGCCAGCCCGCGCTCGGTGATGTAGCGATGGGCCTCTAAGGCCCGGATCACTTCATCGACGGAATGGGGGAACACAAGCTCCTCCGCCCTTGTGGGATTATCTGGCCCTTCCTGCTGCAATCTGGAGGCGTGGTGTTCAGGAAGGATCCATGATGGATTTTTCGATCAACCCGACACAATTTTAGCACCGCTCCCGGAGGCTGCGGCATAGGCTGCAAGTTCGCAATCTGCCGAAGGCCGCACGTTGTCTCGTTGCCGGAGGGCCCAGTGCACGGGGAAACGGATGGCGTGCGGAGATCCCGGATTCTCTGCAGACTCTGTCTCTTCAGCCTAAGCGCGCTGGGATCGGTGCTCTTGGCATTTTCGATTGTTGATTCTGCCGAAGCAGCCATCTTTCCCGGCCTGGTCTCCTCAGCGCCGCCTCCCGGTATACGGGTCTACGGCCAAGGCGACGTGGATCGCGACCGCCCGCGTTATCTCGAGGCCTCTCCTCCGTTTGAGCGGATGGAAATCAGCAGCATCCATTCCCAATCTGTTCATCCAGGGCTTGGGTCTATGTGAAGCCGCTCGCAGGCTATCTGGGATACGGCGGCGCTACGTGGACGGAGCTGCCCTATGACTCTCTTAGCTGCTTGGGCTTTCGGACCCTTCGTGGGGAGGGCGTGACACTCTGGCAGAGCGCCCCCTTCGCTTGCGCCCACGTTCAAGAGCGTTTCGCGGAGGATGTTTACTTGCCTCCGGGCAAGTGTTCCATGTGAGTGTTTCTCCGGCTGCTCCGGCGGGTTCTTTTGCGCAGGGCGCGAGCTCTACGTCCGATTGCGGGTGGATGTGAGCTCTCCGCGTCCCACAGTAGACCGAACTCTGGCTCTCGAAGATCGGGCAGGCCACCCGGCTTTTCTATGACGAACGCCACGGTCTGATTCGCGCGGTGGATCCGGCAGGGAACACAGCTGAGTTCGGATACGATGATCGGAACAACCAGATCGCCATTACTTACACATTAGGAAACGTCACCCGTTTGACCTATAATGGATGGGGACGGCTTCAATCGGTAACGGATGCAACAGGAGCCGTCGTCTGCTATGGATACGGCGATGGGAATGGGAGTTCTTTCGGAAGATCCGGTGGAAGGACCTCATCCCTCGCGGCGTGTGGGGGAAAGCCGGCCTGGATGCCCATCATCTCATCGAGCAAAGGTTCGCCAAGCGGGCGTTTGGACGCAAGCTGGGGAATGTGCCCGCCGTAGTACTGGATCGAGAGTTTCATCAGCAAGAAGTCACTGCACGGTTGTTCCGCAAATTGCCGACAAACCGTGCCAAATTTGAGCCACAAGAAATATGGAATGCTTACAAAGACGCATATGGCACATCAGGCCACAAGGACTGGCTGGAAGCGATCTGGCCCTATTTTGCACGCTTGGGGGTGCAGCGATGAGGCGGACCGCTTATTTGACCCTCTTTTAGCATCCTTCATCACCGTGGGAAGGAAGGCGTATTCGTCAGGAGATATATGATATACTGAAACGTTATCGATTGAAGACGAGGGAATTTCCTTCGGACCGGAATTTTTGTCGGCTTGTTCCATTGGATGCGGACAGTGATAAATTCAAGCGATTGATGGAAGATTTAGAAGGATGGCAAGAAATAGATAAAATAAATCTAAAAATATGGCGTTCATGTAGCATAAAAGAAATTTATTCTTCTGCATTATTGGATTAGCAGATCACCAACCAGGCCATTGGGGATGATTATTTTGATCTGGAAGAGGATGGCTATCAGGGAGGACCGCAGGCTTCTCACCGCCGCTGTCCGACTTGTCGAGCTGAGCTGGAGCAGGTGCGGGATCTGCGGGTGGATACGCGCCGGATGGGCCAACGGGACCTCTCGCTGACCTATAGTTTTGAGGTCATCCTCTCCGCCCGGCTGGCGCAGATGCTGCAAGAGGCCCACTTCACCGGGTTCACCCTGCGCCCGGTGTGGGATTACCGCAGCCTTGCCAGGGGGAGCCGAAGCTTTACCAGCTGGTGCTGACGAACACCCTGCCGCCGATGGCCTCGCCGCCCACGGAGTTTGAGCAGGCGCAGCGCTGTGAGGCTTGTGGGACGCAGGCCCAATATCTCAAGCATACTCACTTCTGGGGGCGGATTCAGTATTACGAGGAAACCGACATCTACTATGCTCGGGAGGTGTTGCAGCACGCCGCCGATTTCAACGCCACGTATGAGCGGATTGGGGGATTGCCGGATCGTCATCCGCTGGTGATCATTTCGTGGCGGGTGTATAGGTGGCTGCGGGAGAACAAGATCAAGGGCTGGGAGGTCCGGCCGGTGTATCTGGTGGGTTCTTAGGGTCTGGACGGGGTCCGAATCATGAGAGTCTTGGTGGGACCCACCCGGGGGATGAGGATACCGCTCGCTTTCCCATCCCCCGGGTGGAGAATCTGCCTGCCATCCAAAGGAGACGCCCGCGTTCTCTATGCCGCCCGTTCCGCCGCCCGGCGCAGGGCGCGGCGGGTTAGCACGGCGCAGAGGTGGGCGCGGTAGGCGGCCGAGGCGAAGGGATCGCTCAGCAGGCCCTCCGGGCTCACCATGTTCTCCGTGGCCGCCCGCACCGTCGCTTCATCTAGTGGTTTGCCGGCTAGGGCCTGCTCCACGTTCGTGGCCCGGAAGGCCTTGGGGGCGGCGCCGGTGACGCCGACTCGGGCCTCGCAACAGACCCCGTTCTCCACCCGGACCACGGCAGCCACTCCCACCACGGCGTAGCGGGAAGCAGGATGCGCGAACTTCTCATAGGCCCAGCCAGTTCCCTCGCCCAGGACGGGGACGTGGACCTCGGCGAGGATCTCTCCGGGCTCAAGAGCGGTGGTCAGCATCCCCACAAAGAAGTCGTCAGCGGCGATGGTCCGCTCCCCGTCCAGGCCGACGGCCTTGATCGTCGCCCCCAGGGCCAGCATGGCCGCTGGATAATCTGCGGCCGGGTCGGCGTGGGCCAGGCTCCCGCCGATGGTGCCCAGGTTGCGCACCTGCGGATCCCCAACGTGGGCGGCCACCTCCGGCAGCAGCGGGCACCATTGTTTCAGCTCCTCGGAGAATTCCATCTCCCGGTGGGTGGTCAGCGCCCTGATGACCACTGTCCCGTTGTCCCGGCTGATCCCCTTGAGCTCCGCCACCCGGCGGATGTCCACCAGCGCCGGCGGGCTGGCCAGGCGCAGCTTCATCATGGGGATGAGAGAGTGCCCGCCCGCTAAGAGCTTCGCCTCCGGATGTTGTTTGAGGAGGTTTAGGGCCTCTTGCAGGGTGCTCGCCCGGTAATATTCAAAAGACGTGGGATACATCGTCTCCTCCTCTCCGGTTCAGAGTCCATGGATGGGAGGGGGAAGGGCGTGGAGCCCTTCCCCGCTTTCGCCTACGCGGCACGGGCTTCCTGGATCGCCCGCCAGATCTTCTCCGGGGTGAGCGGCATGTCGATATGGCGGATCCCAAGGGGTGCCAGGGCGTCCATCACCGCGTTGACCGTGGCGGCGGTGGCGGCGATGGTCCCGGTCTCCCCGATGCCCTTCACCCCCAGGGGGTTGTGCGGGCACGGGGTCACGGTGTGGTCGATCTCGAAGGCGGGCAGGTCGTCGGCCCGCGGGAGGGGGTAGTCCAGCATGGAGGCAGAGAGCAGCTGGGCGTTTTCATCGTAAACGGCGCCCTCCAGCAGGGCCTGGCCGACGCCCTGGGCAATGCCCCCGTGGACCTGTCCTTCGGCGATCAACGGGTTGATGATGCGGCCGGCGTCGTCCACCGCCACGTAGCGAAGGATCTTCACCTTCCCGGTCTCCGGGTCCACCTCCGCCACGCAGATGTGGGTGCCGAAGGGGAAGGTGAAGTTCTTGGGATCATAGAACGAGGAGGCCTCCAGCCCAGGCTCTAGGCCCGGCGGGTAGTTGTGGGCGAGATAAGCCTGGAGGGCGACCTCCTGGAAGGTCTTGAAGCGGTCGGGCACGCCCTTCACGTAGAACTTGCCGTCCTCGAACAGCACATCCTCCTCGGCGGCCTCCAGCAGGTGGGCGGCGATCTTGCGGCCCTTCTCCTTGATCTTCTGGAGGCTCAAGACGATAGCGCTGCCACCCACCGGGGCGCTGCGGCTGCCGTAGGTGCCCATCCCGAAGGGGATGCTCCCCGTATCCCCATGGACGATCTCCACATCCTCCATCGGGATGCCCAGCTCGTCGGCCACGATCTGGGCAAAGGCGGTCTCATGGCCCTGGCCGTGGGTGTGGGAGCCGGTGTAGACGGTCACCTTCCCGGTGGGGTGCACCCGAACCAGAGCGCTCTCCCAGAGGCCAGCCTGGGCGCCCAGGGAGCCCACCACGTGGGAGGGGGCGATGCCGCAGGCCTCGATGTAGCAGGAGAAGCCGATGCCGATGTAGCGGCCCTGCTGGCGAAGCTCCTCCTGCTGCCGACGCAGCGCCTTGTAGTCGACGATCTCCAAGGCTTTGTTCAGGGCGCCCTCGAAGTTGCCGCTGTCATACTGGAGAGCCACCGGGGTCTGATAGGGGAACTTGTCGGGCGGGATGAAGTTCTTGCGCCGCAACTCCGCGGGGTCCTCCCCCAGCTCCCGAGCAGCCAAGTCCATCAGCCGCTCCACCACGTAGGTGGCCTCCGGCCGCCCGGCCCCCCGGTAGGCATCCACCGGGGTGGTGTGGGTGAAGACCCCGGTCACCTCGCAGTAGATGGTGGGGATCTCATACTGACCGGAGAGCAGAGTGCCGTAGAGATAGGTGGGGATAGCCGGGGCGAAGGTGGAGAGATACGCCCCCAGGTTGGCGATGGTCTTCACCCGCAACCCCAGGATCTTCCCCTTCTCATCCACGGCCAGCTCGGCTTCGGTGATGTGATCGCGGGCGTGGGCGTCGCTGACGAAGCTCTCCATGCGGCGTGCGGTCCACTTCACCGGCCGGCCCGCGTGTTTGGCCGCCCAGGTGACGATGGTCTCCTCCGGGTAGACGAAGATCTTGCTGCCGAAGCCGCCGCCGACGTCGGGCGAGATCACCCGCAGCTTGTGCTCGGGGATGCCCAGCACGAAGGCGGCCATGAGCAGGCGATGGACGTGGGGGTTCTGGCTGGTGACCCAGAGGGTGTATTCGTCGGTGACCGAGTTATACTGGGCCATAGCCGCCCGGGGCTCGATGGCGTTGGGGATCAGGCGCTGGTTCACCAGCTCCAGCTTCACCGTCTTGTAGGCCCGACGGAAGGCCTCTTCAGTCTTCTCTTTGTCGCCGATAGACCAGACGAAGCAGACGTTGTCAGGGGCCTCGTCGTGGACGGCAGGGCTGCCGGGCTGGAGGGCCATGGCGCCGTCGGCCACGGCCGGCAGCGTCTCGTAGTCCACCTCCACCAGCCGGGCCGCGTCCTCCGCCGTGTAGCGGTCCTGGGCGATCACCACCGCCACGATCTCCCCCACGTGGCGGACTTTGTCCACGGCCATCGGGTAGTGAGGCGGCAGCTTGATCCCGGGGAGCAGCCAGCCGCAGGGGAGGGACTTCACCCCACTGTCCACCATGTCCTTGCCGGTGAACACGGCGATCACCCCAGGATGCTGCAGGGCTTTCTCCTTATGGATGGCCCGGATCCGGGCGTGGGCGTGGGGGCTGCGCACCATCGCCGCGTAAGCCAGGCCGGGCAGGGTGAGGTCGTCCACGTAGGTGCCGCGCCCGGTGATGAAGCGCGGATCCTCCCGCCGTTTCATCGCCACACCGAAATAGCGCGTCGCCATTGCCGCCCTCCTTCGCGATTTGGGGGATGGGAGGAAGACAGGATTCAGGCCTGCACGCGGAGCTTCTCCGCGGCGTAACGCACCGCTCGGACGATGTTGTGATAGCCAGTGCAGCGGCAGTAGTTGCCCTCCAGGGCGTGGCGGATCTCCTCATCGGTGGGATTGGGGTTACGCTGGAGCAGATCGTAGGCGGCAAGGATGATGCCAGGGGTGCAGTAGCCGCACTGGAGGCCATGCATCTCCCAGAAGCCCTCCTGGAGCGGATGGAGCTGGCCGTTCCGTGCCAGTCCCTCGATGGTGGTGATCTGGGCTCCGTCGGCCTGAACGGCGAAGACCGTGCACGACTTCACGGCCTGGCCGTCCATCAGGACCACGCAGGCGCCACACTGGCTGGTGTCGCACCCCACGTGGGTCCCGGTCAGCCCCAGGACGTCCCGGAGGAAATGGACCAGGAGCATCCGGGGCTCCACCTGATGCTGGTAGACCTGACCGTTCACCGTGACCGTCACCGGAAGTTTCATGGACTCCTCCTATAAGGATTCGTGCTATGTATTAGGGTGGAAGATGGGCCTGAGGGGAG
>JAGHYO010000040.1 GCA_017743605.1 Thermoflexus sp.
CAGCGCCCAGAGCGTTGAAGACCCGCGCGGCGATCCCCGGCGTCGCCCGCAGGCCAGCTCCCACCACGGCGATGATGGCCACCCGATCCATCGCCCAAATGTCCTCGATGTCCCGTCGGGCCATCTCCCGTTCGAAGGCCGCCCGCAACGCGTGCACCACCCGGGCAGCGGCTGGGGAGGGGATCACGAAGCAGATGTTCTGCTCTGAGGAGGACTGGGAGATCATGAGGATGCTCACCCCTAGCTCGGCCACAGCGGCGAAGGCTCGGGCAGCCACCCCCGGCACGCCCAGCATCCCTCGCCCTTCCACGGTGATCAAGCTCATGTTCTTGATCAAGGTGACCGCCTTCACTTGGCCGTTGCCCCGGGGCTCCGAGACGATGTAGGTGCCAGGGTGCTGAGGGTTGAAGGTGTTTAGGATCCGCACGGGGATGCGGCGGTCGATGCACGGGAGAAGCGTACGGGGGTGGAGGACCTTCGCGCCGAAATACGCCATCTCCGCCGCCTCAGTGTAGGAGAGCTCCGGGATGGTGCGGGCGCTGGGGACGACCTTGGGGTCCGCGCTCATCACCCCGTCCACATCCGTCCAGATCCAGACGGATTCCGCGTCCAGGGCGTAGCCCAGGATGGTGGCGGAGAAGTCAGAGCCGCCGCGGCCCAGAGTGGTGGGGCGGCCCTCCCGGGTGGCGCCGATGAAGCCGGTCACTACTGGGACGACCCCGGCCTCCACGAGCGGGAGGAGCGCCGCTCGCGCGCGGGTTCGCGTCTCTTCTAAGTTGGGGGAGGCTTCCCCGAAATGATCGTCGGTAATCAAGAAGGCATCCGCATCCACGGCGCGGGCGGGGATGCCCCGGGCCCGCAGGACCGCCGCCAGCAGGCGAGCGCTCCAGCGCTCCCCCATCCCCGCCAGCAAATCGGCCACGGAGGGGGAGAGCTCCCGCAGGGCCGTTACGGCCTGCGCTAGCTGCTCTACCCGGTCGAACCCCTGTTTGAGCTCCTCGCAGAGGGCCCGGGCTTCCTCCTCCGGCAACCCCAGATCGTCCACAGTCGCTCGATGGCGCTCCCGGAGGGCCTCGAGGGTTCGCTGCCATTCCGGATCTCCTTCCCGGGCTTGCTGGCTCATCCGGATGAGGGCGTCGGTCACCCCGGCCATGGCCGAGACCACTACGACCAGAAGAGGGTGAGTGGTCCGCTGGCGCGCGATCAGGTCGGCCACATGGCGCAGGCGCGCTGCATCGCCTACAGAAGTCCCGCCGAACTTCATTACCCGCATGGTCGCCTCCTCGGTGCAGGGTAGGGGCCCAGCTCCCGCTGCGCCTCGGGAAAAGCAACCCCCCGGCCTGCCTTCGGGCCGGGGGGTTAGGATGTGCATCAAAGTTGAGGTCAGCCGTTTATCCTACGAAAGACCGGACATCCCCCCGGCTGCTTGGAAGACCGGTGGTCATCATCCCGGTCATAGTCGTTGTCATCGAGGGGATGCCCGTCCGCTTCGACATCGTTTCGCTCCTCCCATGATCTTACGGGGTTGCCTTTTATTGTATGCGCATCCCTCGATCTGTCAACTCGCCGGGCGATGGCTTCTGCGCAGATGGCTTTGATGTCCCGCGTTCACCTCGCTTGCAGACTGCGGATGCGATCCCCGATGAACCGGTGGGCGCCCCGCTCGCCATCCTTCCCAGTAGGATGCGCGTATCAGAGACCAAAGGAACCCGGTGAGTGGAGGGGGCGCAATGCGTTGCTGGAGGCGATAGGTTCAATCGCTAGCGATAGAGGGGTGGGAGCGGCCCGGCCAGCGAAGATCGTTCCCTGTCGGGCGGGGATCCGGGGCAGGTTGGCGAGCGGCGGCGTGATGGTGGGGGTCGCTCTGGCTTACGAGCGGCTCTCCGGCCGCGGGATCTGGTTCCCGATCAACCTGATCGGCGCAGCGCTGGTGCGCGAGCTGCAGGGGCTCCCCCGGCGCTCCGAGCCGGGCTGCTCATCCGCGGGCTGCTCTCCGCGTTGCTAAGAGCGCTTTATGGGCTCATCCTGCCCACCCTACCTGGATCCCCTCTGGCGTGGGCGGTGATCGTTGGGCCTCTCCTTTGGCTAGCGACTATCCTCGTGATCCTTCCCATCTTCAAACCGGTTATGGCCTGCTACGTGAGCTAGACTTCCTTTTCTTTGGACCATATCACCCGCGGCACGACTATGGAGTTCATCGTGGCGCGCGCCGCTCGACGCCCGGGAGGATCGCGCGGATCTGAGCCATAGGAGCAGGCCATTTTCTCCCGCTTTTCTCAAAAATGCATGCGGCCCGGTCTCGGTTTGGGGTCCGAGCCAGGCCGCATTAGGAAAGGAGGGGCCAGGGCAGGCGAACGCCACTGGAGTGAGCGGCGATGGCACTGTTTGCGTCTCCATCATCCTAGATTCTCCCTTCCCAAAGTAGTGATCAATGTCACAATTTCTCTGTGAGGGGGATCATCCAAATCCGTCTGGTGGGGCGGGGAGTTTCTCCAAGATGGCCCCGAAGGCCCCGTCCATGTGGTGAACATGGGGGAGGACCCGGTAAAAGCCCTCGGCGTCCACAAAGGAACTGGGGATCTTCCCTTGGGCGGAGATGAGGCGGAACTCCGGGTGGTCCCACAGGAAGGCTTGGATTTGTTGTTCGTTCTCCTCCGGCTCCAAGGAGCAAGTGCTGTAGACAATGCGCCCGCTGGGGCGGAGCATCCAAGCGGCCGATTCCAGCAAGGCCCGCTGCACCGCCGCTAAGCTGATCAGGTCCGACTCCTTTTTGTGCCATCGCGCGTCGCTACGCCGGGCCAGCACGCCAGTCCCTAGACAAGGGGCGTCGATCAGGATGCGGTCCGCCCATTCCGGGAGGAAGGGCCTCCGCCCGTCCGCCTGGACCACCCGGATGATGCTGAACCCCATCCGGAGGGCGTGCTCCCGCAGCCGCCGCAGACGGCCGAAGTGGGCGTCCGCCGCGATCAGCCAGCCGTGATCCCCCATGCCTTCCGCGATGGCCGTGGTTTTCCCCCCAGGGGCCGCGCAGAGGTCCAGGACCCGCAGGCCGGGCCGCAGGTCCATCAGGTAGGGCACCATGGCCGCCGACTCATCCTGGGCGATGACTTTGCCCTCCTGATAAGGGGGCCACATCGTGAGATCAAGCCCTCCTTCCACTAAGACAGTGTAGGGGTGATAGGCTCCCGGGCGGGCCTGCAGGCCCCGCGCCGCTAAGTCGGCGAGGATCTCCTCGCGGGTGGCCCGCAGGCGGTTGACCCGCAGGCTCAACGGCCGCGGGGTGTTGTGGAAGCGACAGAGAGCGCGCGCGCCCTCCACCCCGTAGCGGGCGATCCACCGGCGCACCAGCCATTCCGGATACGAGTAGCGCACCGTCAGGTGGGCCACCGGATCCTCCGCAGGGGGAGGGAAGGGAGCAGCAGGCCGTCCCTGTTCCAGCCGCGCAGAGATGCGACGCAGCACGGCGTTCACCAGGGCAGCGGCCCCCTCCCCCGCCAGGGCCCGGGTCACCTCCACCGTCTCGTGGACCGCCGCCCAGCGCGGGATGCGATCCAGGAACATCAGCTGATAGAGTCCCATCCGCAGGGCGTTCCGCGTCCAGGGGTCCAGCCGCTCCGGGCCGCCCCGCACATAGCGGGCCAGCACCCAGTCGAGGGTCTTCCGCCAGATCGTCACGCCGTCCACCAGGGTGGTGAGGAGGTCCTGATCCCGGGGGGAGAGCGCCACCTCCCGGCGGAGCGCCTGGAGCACGTAATCGGCGTAGGCAGCCTGCGTCTCGATGCGATGGAGCGCCCGCAGGGCGTGATAGCGCGCTGGCGATCGGACGGGTGTTTTCGAGGGCACCTCTCGACCTCCGGGATCCGGGTTAATCCGCCCGCACTTCGGTCGCGAAGGCCGCTCGCGCGCCGGCGGCACGGAGGGCGCAGGCGACAGCCTCCACATCTTCTGGACGTACTAAGGCGATCACGTTCCCACCTCGTCCCCCGCCAGTGAGCTTCGCCCCCAGCGCCCCTGCCATCCGGGCGGCTTCGACCAGATGATCCAGAAGGGGCGAGGAGACGCCCAGCTCCTGCAGGATCCGATGGTTGGCGTCCAGGAGAGGCCCCAGGGTTTCGATGGCCCCGGCCTGCAGGCATGCCTCCGCCTCCTGAACCAAACCCGCGATGGCGTCGAACAGGGCCTCGTAGCGGGCCGGTTCCCGCTCCCAGCCCGCGCGGACCGCAGCTACGGTCTCCCGAGTGGGGCTGGGGACCCCGGAATCGGCGATCACCAGGGTGAACGGGCGGGCGATCCGCAGGAGCACGGGAGGCCGGCTTCGAACGAAGCGGATGGGGCGCTCATAGGCGATCACCGTGTTGTCAATCCCGCTGGGGGTGCCGTGGTGCAGCTTCTCGATCTCGTAGACCAGGGCGGACACGATCTCCGGCTCCGGCGTCCGGTCGGCCCAGCGGAAAAGGGCCCGCACCAGCGCGGCGGAGGCCGCCGCGCTGCTGCCGAGCCCTCCGGCGATGGGGAGCTCGGAGCGCAGAACAAGCCGGAGGTCCGGCTCCGGGAGCCCGAGATGCTCCAGAGCCAGACGAACCGTCCGGGCCAGGGGGTGATCCGGCGCCTCGGAGAGCCGGAGCCTTTCCCCGGTGTCCGGCGCTTCGATCCAGCAGCCGGCCCCAGGTGGAAGGGGCTCCGCCCGCGCCCGGGCCCGTCGCCCGCACACCGGCGCTGCGAGGGCCGGGCGGCCGTAGACCACCGCATGCTCCCCCAGCAGGATCACTTTGCCGCAGGCGGAAGCCTCTACGGGAAGGCGGATCTCTGCCATCATGGACCGGCAACCCTTTCCGCAGCGAGGAAATACTCCGTCCGTCGATCGCGAATGCGGAAGACTCTGAATCCCAGGCTTTGCAAAAAGTGCTCCACGGATCCAGACATGCCATGTCGGACCAGATAGTCCGCATGCACCTCACAAATCAGGGCGCTCACGTGATGGCGCAAGGTCTCCCGCATTCCCCACAGCACATGAAGCTCATGGCCCTCCACATCGATCTTGATCACGTCCGGCGCCGGGATCCCGGAAGCCACAAGGCTGTCCCCCGGGACCGTTCGAACGTTCAGGGCGGATCGAGGGCTGTCGGTGATGTGCCCCATCATGAACGATCGTTGCCCGCCCCGGACATCGAAGGGGGCCATGCCATGTCGATCGGAGAGCGCCAGCGTCATAACCTGGATATGATCTTCGCACCGGTTAAGCCGGGCGTTCTCCTGGATCCGTTGGGCATTGGCCTCATACGGTTCGAAGGCGATGACCTTGCAACCGAGGCGGGCGGCGAGCATTGCATAAAGGCCGTGATAGGCTCCCACATCCCAGAACACATCTCCTCCATACAGGCGGTTCGCCAGATATCGCAGGCATTCATTCTCGGTTTGAAAGGTCTGGATCAAATGGAGAGCCCCCGAGTAGGATTGAATATGGAAGAGGAGAGCGGCTTTGCCAACCCTCAAGCGTTGCTGTCCGCGGATTGCGGCGAGTATGGAGATCGCTCTTCGATAGGGAAACCAGAAGGCCTCCCGGGCGAAGCCGCGAAGCCCTTCCATCTGGAAAACCTCTCGTGCTTTTGTGAGTTTGTCGCCCATCCGGTCTTGTCCCAGATCACGCATTGGCTGCCGGGTCTTTCGCCGACGCGAGAAACTTTCTGGTCGGCTGAGGCCGACCATTTGGATGAAAGTCTTTTGCGCTGGTTGAAATCGGCCTTCTAAGGCGCTGCATGCCGGGCGTCGGCCTTTGCCGACACGAAAATGCTTTCTGGCCGGCGCGAGCCGGCCATTGCCCGGGGACCTCTGGAGCTTGAATTTATTCGATACCCACGCCAGCCGTTGGCCGAAGGCCTATCCGGTCGAACTCATCCGACACCTTGAACCCGTTGCGCCAGGATTCCGGTGAAGCCGGCCTCCGGGTAAAAGCCCGGACGGCCTTCCTCCTCCCGGATCTGCGAAGCCCCGGGATCCTGGAAGAGAGTGGAGCGGTAGGCCACGACCCGGAAGCCCGCTTGCGCCAGCCAGCCCTCCAGCTCGGCTCGGGGGTAAAAGCGCGCGATGGAATAAAAGGGATGGCCCTGGCGGCCCTTCTCCCGATAGTGTGCGGCCCACGGGCTCTCCGCCAGGATCATCCCCAGCACCAGCCCTCCGTCCGGGCGCAGCACCCGACGGGCCTCCCGTAGCACCCATAAAGGATCGTCCACGAAACACAGGGTGACCACCAGGAGGATCCCCCCGAAGGCTTCATTCCGGAACGGAAGCCGTTCTCCCACCGCCTGGGCCACCTGAATCCCCCGAGCGGCGGCCAGCCGGAGCGATTCCCACGCCGGGTCGATCCCGAAGCCGATGCCGAGGGCCTGGGCGAAGCGTCCCGATCCGACGCCGACCTCCAGGTAAGGCGGCGGGCGCTGGGCCAGCAACGGCGCCAGCGCCCGAACCTCGGACCGAAAGGCTCCCCGGCCTGCCGGCCCTTCATACCAGGCGTCGTAGCGGGCCGCGTAGCGCTCGAACGCCGAAGCGCGCGCCATCGCGAAGCCCTCCGTTCGCTATGCCTCCAGCGCCCGGGCGATGCGGGCGGCGATGCGGGCGTTCTCGATCAGCAGCGCTCGGTTCAGGGCCACGCTCTCCCCGCCCGTCCGTTCGGCGACCCGGGCCAGCAGGAACGGGGTGAGGGCCCATCCCTGCACCCCCGCCCGCTCCGCCTCGGCCATCGCCTGCTCCAGGATGGCCTCCAGACGCCCCATCGGAAGAGCGAGGTCCGCCGGGGGTGGGACCACCACCAGGATCCCTTTGCCCCCTACGGCCCAGTGAACCCGAGCGATGGCTGCCGTTTCCTCTGCTGTATCCACCCGGGCGTCCACCCGCAGCCCGCTGGAGGCGCTGTAGAAAGCGGGTATGGTCTCAATCCCCCACCCCAGGACCGGGACCCCGTGCGTTTCCAGCCATTCCCGCGTCGCCCGCAGGTCCAGGACGGCCTTGGGGCCGGCGCAGACCACCAGCACCGGCTCTGTGGCCAGGGTGGGCAAGTCGTTGGAGACATCGAAGGGCGTGCCCCGGTGCACCCCGCCGATCCCACCTGTGGCCACCGCGCGGATCCCCACGCGGGCGGCGGCCCAGGCGGTGGCGGCCACGGTGGTCGCTCCCCTCTCTCCCCGGGCCAGGGCCACCGCGATATCCCGCCGGCTGATCTTGCGGAGGTTCTCTCCCCCGGCGAATTCGGCCAGCTCGGCGGGCGTCAGCCCGATCACGATCCGGCCTTCCAGCAGCCCAATGGTGGCCGGGACAGCGCCCTCGGCCCGGACGGCGGCTTCCATCTCGTGGGCTACCTGGAGGTTGATGGGGTGCGGGAGGCCGAAAGCCACCACCACGGTCTCCAGGGCTACCAGAGGCTGGCCGCTCGCCCGGGCGGCTTCCACGTGGGGTCCGAAACGGAAATGTGCGTCGTTCATGAAGAAGGCCCCTCTTCCACCCGAACGATCACCACGCCATCTGCCCAGTGGAGGATCAGGCGCTCGCCAGCCCGGACCTGATCGGCGCGGGTGACCAGACGGCCGTCCTCCCGGCGCACCAGGGCGTAACCCCGGGCCAGGACCGCCAGGGGGTTGAGGGCGTTCAGCCGGGCCTGGGGATCGGTCAGGCGGGCGCCCGCCTGGAGCAGATGCTGACGGATGGCGCTCCGCAGGCGGGCCTGCAGCAGGTGGAGGCGTTCCGCCCGGGCCTGGAGCACCCGTTCCGGGGCGTGGGCCTGTAGCCGCGCCTCCAGGGTCTGCAGGGCCTGAGCGATGGCCCGTAGCCGGCTCTCCATGGCCTGCTGTAGGCGATCCCGCCAGGCCGTGAGGGTCGAGGCCACCGCTTCCCGGTCGGGCGTGGCGATCTCGGCGGCGGCGGAGGGGGTGGGCGCATGCACGTCCGCGGCGGCGTCGGTAAGGGTGAGGTCGATGGCGTGGCCGACCCCGGAGACCACCGGGTGGACGGAGGCGGCCACCGCGCGGACCACCCGCTCATCGTTGAAGGCCCACAGCTCCTCGTGGGAGCCCCCTCCTCGGGCGATGATGATGAGGTCCAGATCCGGGAGGGTCTGCAGGGCGTCCAGCGCAGCGACAATGGCCGCCGGGGCCTCTTCCCCCTGAACCACCGTAGGGGAGAGGATGAGCTCCGCCAGGGGCCAGCGCCGGCGGAGGACGTTGAGGATGTCTCGAAAGGCGGCCCCGGCCGGCGAGGTCACCACGCCGATGCGCTGCGGGTAGGATGGAAGGGGGCGTTTGCGGGCAGGTTCGAACAGTCCTTCTGCCTCTAGGCGCCGTTTCAGGTCCTCCAGGGCCAGGAACCGCTGCCCCAGCCCGAGGGGGAGCCAGCGGTCCACATACAGGCGGCAATCGCCGCGGTCTTCATAGTAGCCGATGCGCCCCCGCACCAGAACCGCCTGTCCGTTGGCCGGGAGTTGCGCCATGCGGGCCGCGTGGGTCTTCCACACCACGCAGGTGATCTGCGCCCGTCCTTCTTTCAGGGAGAAAAAGATGTGGCCGGGGGCCGTCGGGCGCAGATCCCCCACTTCCCCCTCCACCCACAGGTCTCCCCATGCGAACCAGCTCTCCACGGCCTCTTTCAGATGGGCGGCCAGCTGGGAGACCGTGAGCACCGTGATGGGGGCGAGCTCGAATTCCTCCCAATTCTCGTTCATGGCGATTCCCCCGGTCCGGAGGCTACCGGGTTTCGGTGACCTTCTGCAACCCCCGCGGTCGATCCGGGTCCAGCCCTCGGAGCCGGGCGAGGGAGACGGCGAACCACTGGCCGGGGATCACCGCCACCGCCGGGGAGAGCCACTCCGGGACGGGAGGCAACGGGATGCCGACGTCCGCATGGCGGAGCCGCTCGGGATCCTCGCTGCAGAGGGTGAGATGGGCCGCCCGTTCCCGCAACCGGCGGGCCAGGTCCTGCATCTCCGTGTGGAAGGTGGGACCTGGCGCGATCAAGAAGACTGGGAAGCCCGGCTCCACCAGGGCGATCGGCCCGTGGAGGAAGTCTGCGGAGGAATACGGCTCCGCCACGATGTAGGTGAGCTCCTTCAGTTTGAGGGCGATCTCAAAAGCGGTGGCGTAGTTGAAGCCCCGGCCGATCACCACGCCGTGGGAGGCCCGCCACCAGGAGGTCGCGGCCTCGCGGGCCGGCCCTTCGCTCTCCAGGGCCCGGGCCATGGCCTCAGGCAGCCGGCGCAGCTCCTCCTGCATCGTTCGATCCCCCGTCCAGGCGGCGGCCAGCATGGCCAGGGCGACGAGCTGGGCCGTGTAGGTTTTGGTGGCGGCCACCGCCCGCTCCGCCCCTGCGCGCAGGGGCAGCACCGCGTGGGCCTCGGCCGCCAGCGGGGAACCTGGGTCGTTGGTGATGGCGAGGGTGAGGCCGCCCTGGCGGCGGGCCTCCCGGATCACCTCCACGATGTCCGGGGAGCGGCCGGATTGGGAGATGCCGATGACCCACGCGTGGTCCAGCCGGGGCGGACGCCGGTAAAAGGTGAACAGGGAGGGGGTGGCCAGGGCTGCGGGCAGCCTGGCGAACGCTCCGAGCAGATACTGGCCGTAGCGGGCGGCGTTATCGGAGCTGCCCCGGGCGGCCAGCATCACGAGGGCCGGTTGAAAGCGCCGCGCCTCCGCCGCGATCCGCTCCGCCTCCGGCCATCCTTCCCGGAGCAGGCGGTCGGCCACTTCCGGTTGCTGGCGGATCTCCTCTTCCACCCACATTCGCTGGCGAACCTCCTGGGGAATCTCGCGAAACTCATAAAAGGCCTCGCCGTCCGACACAGCGAGGGGCTTCCACCTCTTTGGATCTTTCCCCCGAGCCGATTATACTTCAGCCATCCTCAAGGTTTCGCGGGAAAGGCATGGCTCTCCTTTGATCCTGAGTTCCACCTTGCTCGGAGGAGGGAGACCGATGACAACGTGGAGTGCAGGACCGCGTGGGTTGTTCTTTGAGGACCTGGAGGTCGGGTGGAAAGTCCGCACGCCCGGCCGCACGGTCACCGAGGCGGACATCGTGGGGTTCGCCGGCCTCTCCGGGGATTACACGCCGCTGCACACCGACGCGGAATACGCCCGCGGCACCATGTTTGGGGAACGGATCGCCCACGGGCTGCTGGGGCTGGCCATCGCCTCCGGCCTGGCGACCCGCCTCGGCTTCCTGGAGGAGACGGTGGAGGCCTTCACCGGCCTGGAGTGGAAGTTCCGCGCTCCCATCCGCATCGGCGACACCATCTACGCGGAGATCGAGGTGGCCCAGAAGCGCCCCATGCCCGACAGCCGCGCGGGGTTTGTGGTCTTCAACGTTCAGGTCCGCAATCAGCGCGGCGAGGTGGTCCAGCGGGGACAGTGGACCCTTCTGGTGCGCGCCCGGGGCCCCAGAGAGCTTCAGGCCTCTGCAGCTGCTTCCGAGCGTCCCCCAGAAGGATGAAGTAAGGCGCAAGACCGTCCGACTCCCCAATCTGGGGGATCGTCTCCCCCATTCAGGGGAGCAAGCGCCTCGTTGCCCATGTTCTTTTGCAAATTTTACGAGCGGGGTTTTGAAGGGTATACTTAGGCAAAGACCTCGCCGGCTCGGAAATCGGGCAGACGTTATGGCGATCTGATCAGGGGAGGCATGTGCCATGCCCAAGCGGTTTGTCTCCTGGATGATCGGGGGGCCTCAGGGCAGTGGGATCAATGTGGCGGCAGAGACCCTGGCCAAGGCCTTCTGTCGGGGAGGCCTTCACGTTTTCGCCAACATCGAATACCACTCCAACATCATGGGCAAGCACAGCTACTATCGGGTCCGCGTCTCGGAGGAGCCCGTCCATGCCCCGGTGGATGAGGTCCACCTGCTGGCAGCCCTCGACGAGGAGACCCTCTTCGGCGATCATCACCACAATCCGGAGTTCCCCACCCATCACGGCCACGTCCATGAGGTGATCCCGGGCGGGGGGATCATTTACGACGCCGACTTGGGGGATATTCGAGAGCGGCTAGGGCGGGACGACCTGCGCTTGTATCCAGTGCCTTACTTCGAGATGATCCGCCGGGCCCTGGAGCCCTTCGGCAAGGCGGCGGAATACCGGCAATATGACATCATGCGGAACACGGTGGCCCTGGGGGCGACCCTGGCCGTCCTGGATTACGAGTTCGATCTGGTCGCCGAAGTCATCCGCGAGCAGTTCAAGGGGCGTCGGGCTCGGCTGGCGGACCTCAACATCCAAGCGCTGCGGGTCACGTATGACTATGTGCGTGAGCGCTTCGGGAACGACTTCCCCTGGAAGGTGCGCCAGCGGGAGCAGCGGCCGGACCACATCTTGATCCGCGGGGTGCAGGCGGTGGCCCTAGGCAAGCTCCAGGCGGGGTTGGGGGTGCAGACCTACTACCCCATCAGCCCGGCGACCGACGAGAGCACGTATCTGGAAGCCGTCCAGGGCCGCTACAACGTGGTGGTGATCCAGACGGAGGATGAGATCTCAGCGATCAACATGGCGGTCGGGGCGGCCCACGCGGGCGCCCGAGCTGCCACTTCCACCGCTGGGCCGGGGTTTGCCTTGATGCCCGAGGGCATTGGGCTCGCAGCCATCACCGAGGCGCCGGGCCTGGTAGTGTTCCTCTACCAGCGCGGCGGCCCCAGCACCGGGATGCCCACACGCACGGAGCAGGCGGATCTCGGGTTCGCCCTGCACCCGGCCCACGGGGAGTTCCCTCACATCGTCGTCGCCCCAGGGGATGTGGTGGAGGCCTTCTACGACAGCTTCGAGGCCTTCAACTGGGCGGACCGCTACCAGATGCCGGTGATCGTTCTGGTGGACAAATACCTCGCCAGCAGCTACGTCACTGTCCCCCGCTTCAACACCCGGAACCTGGTCATCGACCGCGGGATCCGGTATCAGTCCGATGGGCGGCGGGACGGCTACCTGCGCCACGCGGTGACCGAGAGCGGGATCTCCCCATGGGTGGTCCCGGGGACGGAGGGGGTGGTGTTCTGGACGACCAGCGATGAACACAACCCGAAGGGGCACATCTCCGAGGGGGTGCTCCACCGGGTGGAGCAAATGGACAAGCGCATGCGCAAGCTGGAGCTGGCTGCCCGGGAGATCCCGGACCGCAAGAAGTTCACCCTGCACGGGCCGGAGGATGCCCAGGTCACACTGGTGGGGTGGGGGACAACGAAGGAGGCGATCCTGGACGCCCTGGAGGAGCTGTCGGCCTTCAACGGGCTGACTTTCAACTTCCTGCAGATCCGGATGATGCGGCCCTTCCCGGTGGAGCCGGTGGGGGCGATCCTGCGGCGGGCCCGTCGGGTGATCCTCATCGAGAACAACTACTCTGGCCAGCTGGGGAACCTGATCCGGGAGATGACCGGCTTCCGGATCCCCCATCGGGTCCTGAAGTATGACGGCCGCCCCTTCACGGTGAACGAGATCATCGAGGGGGTGCGCCGGGCGCTACAGGATGACGAGGAGCGGATCGTGATGATCTCGAGCGAAGCCCGGGAGGTGATCCCATGGCCTATGCGGTGAAGGACTACAAGACCGAGGTCTGGGTGGACTGGTGCCCCGGGTGCGGGGATTTCGGGATTCTGAACGCCATCCACCAGGCCCTGGCGGCCCTGCAGCGGCCTCCACACCGGGTTGCGGTCTTCTCCGGGATCGGCTGCTCCGGCAAGACGCCGCACTACATCGGGACCTATGGGGTTCACACGCTCCACGGGCGGGTGTTGCCGGTGGCCACCGGCTTCAAGCTGGCCAACCCGGAGATGACGGTGATCGCCGTGGGGGGCGACGGCGACGGCTATGGGATCGGGGCCGGGTATTTCCTGGCCGCCGGGCGGCGCAACGTGGACCTGACGTACATCGTCTTCAACAACGGGGTTTACGGGCTGACCAAGGGCCAGGCTTCTCCGACCTTGCCCAAAGGCGTGCAGACGAAGTCGCTGCCCGAGCCCAACCTGCTGGAGGCCCTCAACCCCATCGCTGTAGCCCTGGGGGCGGGCTACACTTTCATCGCCCGCGGCTACGCCTACGATGTGCGGCATCTGCGGGACCTGATCGTGGCCGCCATCCAGCACCGGGGCACCGCCCTCATCGACGTCCTCCAGCCCTGTCCGACCTACAACAACATCCACACCCGGGAGTATTACAACGTCCGCGTCTACAAGCTGGAGGAAACGGGCTACGACCCGGTGGTGCACAACCCAGCAGATGAGAAGGAAATCGCGGAAAAGAAGGCCCAGGCGCTGCTCAAGGCTTATGAGAACGGGGATCGGATCCCCATCGGGATCTTTTACCAGGTGGAGCGGCCGACCCTGGAGGACGAGCTGGCGGCCCGCCTGCCCCACTGGGGGAAGGCCCTGGCGGACCTAGAGCCGATCTACCAAAGGGATCTCACCCTGCTGCTGGACGAGCTGAGCTGAGAGGCGCAAGGGGCGGGGCGTCCGGAAACGCCCCGCCCGCGTTTTCCTCCGGCTCAGATCAGGCCTCCTCCCGAATTGGCTTCACGCCCCCTCGCCGTCCCAGACCATATCCGATCCGGAACACATCGGGGATGTTCACCCGCCCGTCTTCCATGCGGAGGAGGATCCCCATCGCTTCCAGGTCCTTCCGAAGCCCTTCTTCTCCTTCTTCGATGCTCGGGGGAAGCATCTTCTTCTGTTTTAGGGCTTCCGCGACGTTTTGCTCCCGCCAGCGCCTCTTGATCTCTTGAAAGTCGCAGGGCACCACCAGGCCGCGAAGGGGGCGCATCAGATCCTCAAGCCAGGGGTAGTCTTCCCG
>JAGHYO010000041.1 GCA_017743605.1 Thermoflexus sp.
CGGGGCATGGCCGCCTGGGAGGCAGGGGTGAGCAGCGCCCAGAGGTCATCGATCGCTTCCCGCGTAAGGGCCTCCAGGGCCGCCGTGGCCGTCCCGGCCGGGGACGGCCGGGGCGTGGGGGTCGGCGGCGCCGGGGTCGGCGTCAAAGGGGAGGGCGGAAGGTCCCGGCATGCGCTCAGCCATCCCACTACCGCTGCTGGAAGCGCCCGCAACAGGAAGGCCCGACGGGTCCATCCCTTTGTCATCATGCCTCCCTTCCCGGGATCGAGAGGGGAAGGCCCGGGGGCTGTCGCAGCCGTTCCGGGGAGAGCTCCGGAAGACCTGCTCGCCGGCCGAGGGTCCGCATCGCACGCCACAGGCCCTGGCGGGTGAGCGGATCCCCCCGGTGGTTGAGGAGAAGGGCCCGGTTGTGCGGGTCCCGGACCAGGCGAGGGCGTCCCGCCTGCAGATAAAGGATCAGAGCCTCCCGGACCGGCGCGGGGAGCGTTTGGACGCGGAGGCCGGCGCGGGTCCGGATCCACAGGCGCTCCCCCTTCCGATCGATGTCCTCCAGGGCGAGGGCGACGGCCTGGCTGGCCTGCAACCCCAGCTTGCTGATAAGATGCAGGATCAGGCGATCCCGCAACCCCAGGGGGGTCTCGGGAAGGGACGCGGCGAAGTCCATCAGATGCTGGCGCTGATCCGGGGGGAGGGGGAGCCGGGAGCTCCGGGTGGGGAGGTGCCAGCTCAAGGCGAGGGCGGGATTTTCTACAATGAGACCCTCTCGCACAAGGAAGCGGAAGAAGGCACGTAGGACGGCCAGCCGCTGATTCCATGTGTGGACCGATCTGCCGCGCTGGAGCACGCTCTCGTCCAAGAAGCGTTGCAAAGATGAGGCGTCCACCTCGGTCCATCGGTGGAGGCCATGAGCCTCCAGGAAGCGGACAAGCCGGAGGAGGACGTGTCGATAGGACCGGAGGGTGGAAGGGGCGGCGTCCTCCGCGGCGATCCGGGCGTCCAGGAAGCGGAGGACCCAAATCTCAAGGGCTTCCGATGGGGCATCGGTTCGGGCGTTCATCCCAGGAGCACACCTCCAATCTGTAACCGCTGGGCTTGCCAATGGGCAGAGTGCCGGAATAGGGTCGTGGGAAGGGCTTAGGCGGGACGTCGGTGTGTCCCCCATCCTGGGCCTCTTGGGCGATCGGGAGTCTCCCACCCGAGGTCCTGGGCTCGCCCGCCCTCCTTTCGGGGCCCGATGAGCGGCATCAGCTGGAGCAGGGCTTCCTCGTCATACTGACGATTGCTGCACACGTCGCAAATATAGGCGGGCATGTTCGGGATGATGACGAAGAAGTTCTCGTGGTAGCCGGCGTAGATGATCCGGCGCGGCCGCATGTAGCCGATCCGACAGTTCGGGCATGGCCACATTCAAACCTCCTTGCGCGGGCCGCCGGAGATCCCTCCAGGCACCACGCCCCTGGGTCTTTTCAGCCGGCGTGGAGGGAGGCCATGAGCGCCAATTGGAAATTGGCCTTTCGGGGCGCTTACGCGCCGGGCGTCGGCCTTCGCTGACGGGAAAAAGTGCTTTTTCGGTCGGCTCAGGCCGACCGTTGGCCGAAGGCCTTTGGAGGTCGAATTCATTCGACGCGTAGGCCGACCACTGGCCAAAGGCCTCCCAGGGCCGAATTCGTTCGGTATGGACGCGCGGTTCAACTGGCACCCGGCGGCAGAGCCTCCAGGATCGCGACGGTGGCGCTAGTCCCTAATCGGGTGGCGCCGGCCTCGATCATGGCGATGGCCTGTTCCGCAGTGCGGATGCCGCCGGAGGCCTTCACCCCGACCGTGGGGCCCACCGCACGACGCAGGAGTGCGACGTCCTCCGCCGTCGCTCCGCCCGGTCCGAAGCCGGTGGAGGTCTTCACGAAATCCGCCCCGGCCTCGACGGCCAGGCGGGCGGCCTGGACTTTCTCCTCTGGGCTGAGCAGCGCAGTCTCCAGGATCACCTTGCAAACGGCTCCTACGGCGTGAGCCACTACGATGATCGCCTGCAGATCCGCACGCACCGCCTCAACTGCCCCGGCCCGGAACGGGCCGATGGGCAGCACGATGTCGAGTTCCTGAGCGCCCTGGGCCAGGGCTAAACTGGCCTCGGTCACCCGCACCGCTGTGAGGCCCGCCCCTAAGGGGAACCCTACCACCGTGGCCACCTTCACCGAGGTTCCGGCCAGCCGTTCGGCTGCGCGGGCGACGTAGATCGGGTTCACGCACACCGCCGCGCAGCCGTAACGCACAGCCTCCTCGCATACCCGGTCGATGTCCGCTGGAGTGGTCTCTGGGCGGAGCAACGTGTGATCGATCCGCGCTGCCAGCGCCTCCCGAGTCCACATCATCAGGGATCCTTACCGCCTCGCGAATCGCCTGTGCGTCGATGGGTCGCTTCCTGAAGACTAAAAGGGACTTTTGCCCCGAACGCCCCCTCGATGGCCCTGATGGTTGCTTCCGACGGAGGGTCTGCAAATCTGAACCCTCTTCTTCTTCGATCCCACCGGGTCTTGTAGTTGCAGGATGTGATTTAGCCCCGAACCTACGTCTTCGATGGCGCAAAGGTCGCGGCAGAAGCCGTTCCTACGGTTATGGATCTTCTGGTAGGAAGGGCTTTAGCCCCGAACCTTTCTTCATAGGTGTCAAGGTCGCAGCGGAAGCCGCTCCTACCGACCTCCCTTGATCCTCCCGTAGGAGGGGCTTTCGCCCTGAACCTCCTGTCATCGATGACGCGGGGTCGCGGCGGAAGCCGCTCCTACCCAACATCGGTCCTTCCGTAGGAGGGGCTTTAGCCCCGAACCTCCGTCTCTGATGGCGCAAAGGTCACGGCTGAAGCCGCTCCTACAACCCCCAAACCTCTGCCCTCGATGGCAAAAGGGTCGCGGCGAAAGCCGCTCCTACGAGAATGAATCTTTCTGTGGGAGGGGCTTTCGCCCCGAACATCGATTTTCTGTGTGGGTCGCGGATAAGGCCGCTCCCGCGGTGATGCTTTCTTCGAGGTGGGCCTTGGATCCTTCACGGCGCCTCCCTCCCGAAGGGGTTCTGGATCAGGCCCCAGCGGGAGGGCGGCCAATAGACCAGCCAGGCCTTCCCAATGATGGCCGAGCGGGGGAGGGTCCCCCAGTTGTGCGAGTCGTTGGACGCGTTGCGGTTGTCGCCCAAGACGAAGTATTCCCCGGGCCCCATGGTCACCGGCCCGTAGGTATACGCCATCGGGCTGCGGATGTAACGCTCCTCCAGAGGGCGGTCGTTGATGAAGACCTTGCCATCGCGGATGGCAATGGTATCCCCCGGCAGCCCAATCACCCGCTTGATGAAATCGCGGGAGGGATCATGAGGGAAACGGAAGACCACGATGTCCCCCCGTTGGGGGGAGCCGAACCAGTAGCTGACCTTGCTGATCAGCACGTATTCCCCATCGTGCAGGGTGGGCTCCATGCTGGAGCCCTCGATGCGGAAGCGGGCAGTGGCCGTGTTGACCAGGGCCACGGCCACTAGCACGATCAGGGCGGTCTCAACCAGCTCCCGCAGGAAGGCGATCAGCGGGCATGGGCCCCGCTCCACCCGCTCGAGGGCAGGCTCTGTGGATTCCAGCGCCATCGACGCGTGCCGCTCCTCCATGTCCCTTCCTCCGGAACCGGATTATACGCCGCCTTCCCTCTGGGGTCCAGTTCGTCGTCCATGAATTCGAAACACGAATCAGAATTCGAATCGAGGCATGAATGCTCGAATCGGTTTGTCTGCCTCCATCCAAAGAGCCTGTCAAAGCCGAGGAAACCTGGAGAGATCCATGTCGCTCCTTCCCTCACGGTGAACCTTGCAGTGGCTCGAAGCCAATCGGCCGGCTTCCCCGTCGGCGCCCGCCGACCGTTGGCCGAAGGCCTCTCCGGGCTGAATTTGTTCAGCCTAGGTTTGGGATCGCGCTGCGGCGCCTCGATAATGAGAGGTGGGAGCCGCAGGGCAGATGATCCCGTGGAGCGGAGGCTGATGACTTTCCCGGAGCGGTTCGTCCGGCGGATGCAGATGTGGTTGGGTCCGGAGGCAGAGCCCTTCCTTCAGGCCTTAAGCGGGCCCTACCGCACCGGCCTGCGGGTCAACACCCTCAAGATCGAGCCGGAGGCCTTTCGGTCCCGCTCCCCATTTCCCCTTTCCCCGGTCCCCTGGTGCCCCGAGGGCTTCGTTATCGAGGACCTCGAAACCCGGCCGGGCCTGCATCCGTATCACGCCGCCGGCCTGTATTACCTGCAGGACCCTTCGGCGATGGCGGCAGCGATCCTGCTGGACCCGCAGCCGGGGGAGTGGGTGCTGGATCTGGCTGCAGCGCCCGGCGGGAAGACCACCTATCTGGCGGCCCGGATGGGCGATCGGGGCGTGCTGGTGGCCAACGAGATCCAACCCCGGCGGGCCTCGGTGCTGGCCCTGAACGTGGAGCGCATGGGGGTGACCTGCGCGCTGCTGACCAACGAGACCCCGCAGCGCCTGGCCCGGCGCTGGGAGGGATTGTTTGACCGCGTGCTGGTGGACGCGCCGTGCTCCGGGGAGGGGATGTTCGCCCGGGACCCTGAGGCCATTCGATCCTGGAGCGTCGAGCGGGTGCGTCGCTCCGCCGGACTGCAGAAGGCCATCCTAACGGAGGCCGCCCAGATGGTGCGGCCGGGGGGCTGGCTCCTGTATGCCACATGCACCTTCGCCCCGGAGGAGAACGAAGGGGTGGTGGACGCCTTCATGCGGACCCATTCGGAGTTCGACCTGGTGGATCCCCCCCGCCATCCGGCCTTCGATCGAGGTCGCCCGGAGTGGATCGAGGAGGGGGACCCCCGGCTAGTCCAGACGGTTCGGCTGTGGCCCCACCGGGGGCCGGGGCACGGGCACTTCTATGCTCTTTTTCAGCGGAGGGGGGAGGAACGGCCTCATCGTCCGGGGCTGGAGAGCGATCTGCCGGGCCGAGTCCGGCGGGCCCTGGAGGCCTTCTGGGAGAAAACCTTAGAGGTACCCCTGCCGGAGGACGGTTTGATCCTGAGAGGGGATCACGTCTATCAGACGCCGATGGCGCCAGCGCTGTGGCGGGGGCTGCGGGTGTTGCGGCCGGGATGGTGGCTGGGCCGAGCGCGCGACGATCGCTTCGAGCCGGACCATGCGCTGGCGATGGCCCTGGATCCACAGCAGGTGCGTCAGGTGCTGGAGCTCTCGCTGGACGACCCCCGGGTGGCCGCGTATCTACAGGGACATCCTCTGGAGGGGCCGTGGGAGGAGGGGTGGACCCTCATCGCCCTGGAGGGCTTCCCCCTGGGCTGGGCCCGGGCCGAACGCGGCCGTCTCAAAAACCTCTATCCCCGCCACCTGCGGGCCATCGGATGGTGGGAGACGTGAGCGAGCGCCGATATCGAAAGGCCTGCTTGCCCCCTGGCCTCTGAGGGGGTGGGCTTCACTGAACCTCCTCCACCATGATCCCCATGGCTTCCAGCCAGGCCTTCAAGGCAGGGGCGTGGTCGGCCCGCACCATCAGGGTGTGGGCGTCTAAGGGGCGGACCCAGGGGGAGAGGGCGGGCTCCTGGCACAGGGCCTCTAAGATCTCCGGCCGATCCATCCGCAACAGGATCACTGGCTCCCAGCGCGCCCGCGGCGGATGCTCACTCCAGGTCAGCAGCCGGGCCAGCAGCCCCGCCGGCAGCGGCCCCCGATGCACTTGCTGCAGCCGCTGTAGGATCTCCGAAAGGCTCAACCCAGCCTCCCGACCCGCTCGCAGCGACGCCTCCGTGATCCGGAACCCCTCCGGCACCCGTTCTGTGAACGGCTCCAGCAGCCGCTCCACCCCTGGATGAGGGAACGCCCCAGTCCAGCGCAGGATCCCCGAATCCTCTGCCACCACCTGATGGCGCAGATCCTCTGGGCGGAACCCGCTCACCCACGGCCGGATCCCCTGCGCCCGCCAACGGGCTGCCAACGCCTCGGCCCGCTCTCCGGTCCAGCCCAAACCTTCCCTCAAGGGCCGGACGGCCGGATCCGCCGGCAGGTTGTCTTCTCCGCCTCGAACCAGGGTCACCCGCCGGTAGATCCGCACGCGGTTGAACCGTCGATGCCAGTCCTCCAGAGAGCGTCGCACGTTTGGGGGGAGGGGGTCGCCACTGATCCCCTCCAGAAACCGGATCACCCGGGGGATGTCCCAACCCTGGGAGAGCCCCCGATAGAGGGCCTCCCGGGTGATCTGATAAACGGAGATCGGCTCCCCCGGCGTCGGCTCCGTGAAGGCCTCTAAGGCGCTCCGAATCGCCTCAGAGATCGGCTCAAAGGCCAGGATCCGGAAATCGGGCTGGACGACGAGGCGCCCGTTCTCCTTCGGCGGCGCCCATGGCTCCCCTATCCCCAGCATCCAAGCCCCGAAGGAGGTCAGCCGCACCGCTGTCCAGCGGCCGGCCCGATCCCCCCGATCCAGAACGCCGAGCCAGTGCAGCGGCCAGAGGATCTCCTCGATCAGCCAGGCTTTCCAGCGGGCCGCCTGCTCCTGGCCAGCCGGAGAGAGAGGATCCGGCGCGCGCGCGGCCGGCTCGTGCAGGGCGGCCGCCGCGAGGGCGGGCAGGGGGATCCACGCTCCAGCTTCGTGCCCGCGCAGCCCCTGCTCTAAGCGCGTCTTCAAAATCTCCGGGGAGAGGTAATCTGCTCCCTTCCCCTCCGAGATCTCAGCGCCCTTCCAGGCGTGGAAGGCGCCAGCTGCCCGATCGGTTGCCTCCTGCTCCCAGAAGGGGTGCAGGGTCTCCAGGATCAGGGTCGCCCCGTGGGTCCGAAGCACGCCCATGCGTTCCAGCAGGCGTCGGAGGAAGGCGATATAAGGGAGGTCATGTGGGGATCCGGCAAGGCCTAGCCAGCGCTGGAGAGCACGGACCCACCGCGCCGGCAGCCTTCCATCTCGGGTCAGGGCGATCCCGGGGGAGCGTCGGAGGAACCGGGCCATCCGCCCAAGGTCCCGCGCGAGCCGCTGCGGGGAAGCCAGGTGCACGCGATCCGGCGCGAAGGGCTGAGGGAGGGGCAGGGCGATGGCCACCTCGTCTGGCAGGACAGCTTCCCCTTGGGGCCGCAGGGAGCGCACGCACAGCCCCTTGCGGTGCCAGTAAATCAGGCCCAGGGCGGCCAGATGGACGGCGATCTCCTCAAAGGGGACTGTTGGCGTGTCCTCCGCTGTCGCTTCATATAAAATCGAAAGGACAAGGGCTTGCATCGATCCGCCCACTTGCTGTAGCTCTTCCACCAGCCAGCGGCCCTCTGCCGGCAAGCCCATCCAGAGGGCCGCCAGCCGGTCTCGATCACTCAGGCGGGCGAGGACCTGCGTCTCAGTGCCCGATCCTCCCTCCGCCGGCCATCCCTGCTGGCAGAGGATATAGGCGATGAGGGAGGGGTCATAGTGCGCGACCAGTTCCTTCAACCGCATCGCCCCTCCGTGGTTCCTCCGGAGGACCCCCGGGGGAGATGACTAAAGTCAGGTACGAGCATTTTAACCGTAGCGGTATCATTAGGAGAGCAGACGGCGATGGCGCTTGGGATCCCAGATCCAGGGAAGACAGGGATGGAGACGCAGAAGCTGGACCCAACGCAGATGCCCACCTTGCTGAAGCCAGGGGAGGTGCTCCAGGGAAGATATCGGATCGAACGGGTGCTGGGCGCAGGGGGGATGAGCACCGTGTACCTGGCCCTTGACCTCCGGTTCCCCTCAGTGCGTCGGCTGTGCGCGCTGAAGGAGATGACCGCACATATCCCTGACCCTCAGATGCGCGCGCTAGCCCAGCAGAGCTTTGAGCGTGAGGCGGCGATGCTGGCCACTCTCAGCCATCCTGCCATCCCTAAGATCTACGACTACTTCACGGAAGGCGAACGCCACTACCTCATTATGGAGTATATCCCTGGGGAGGACCTGGAGACACGGATGCGGCGCATTGAGGGGATGCTGCCCGTGGAAGAGGTGGTGAGCTGGGCGGTGCAGATCTGCGATGTGCTGCACTATCTGCACTCCCAGCAGCCGCCGATCATCTTCCGGGATCTTAAGCCCTCGAACATCATGGTCGACCCTTACGGAAGGGTGTTCTTGGTGGACTTTGGGATTGCTAAGGCGCTCCAGGTGGGCCAGCGGGGGACGATGATCGGCACCGAGGGCTACAGCCCCCCAGAGCAGTATCGCGGGATCGCGGATCCACGCACGGACATCTATGCCCTGGGGGCCATGCTGCATCACCTGCTGACGCGGCAGGACCCGCGCTTCGAGCCTCCCTTCTCTTTTCACGAGCGGCCCATCCGTCGGGTCAACCCATCGGTCCCTGAGGCCCTGGTCCAGGTGATCACGCGCGCCCTGGAATACGAGCCGGACCGGCGCTTTCAGTCTGCAACGGAGATGAAGCAGGCTCTGCTCGCGGCCATGGGGATGCGGGCGGCCCCGCGCTCCTCGGCCATCCCTGTAGCTCGGGCTTCCTCCAGCCCTTATCGGGTGAAGTGGATCTTTGCCTGTGAGGATGAGATCCGCTCCCGTCCGGTGGCCGCCGAAGGGATGCTCTTCGTCACTTCCTACGACCACAATGTTTATGCCCTCTCAGCGGAGGACGGGAAGCTCCGCTGGAAGTTCGCTGCGGAGGCAGGCATCGGCGGGGCGGTGGCGGTGGCTGGGGACCAGCTGGTGGTAGGCTCGCTGGATTGCCGGCTCTACGCGCTGCGGGCCTGGGATGGCCAGCTGCTGTGGACCTTGGAGGCAGGTGGGCCGATCTACACCACCCCCCGCATCGTCGCCGGGCTAGCTTTCTTCGGCACCGACGATGGCTTCTTCTACGCTGTGGACCGAGAGACGGGCCGCGTCCTCTGGCGGGCGGACCTCGCTGCGCCCATCCGCTCCTCTGCCGGTTTCTACGGGGAGACCCTGGTGGTGGGCGCGGAAGACGGCGGCATCTATGCCATGGACATGCGAGGGAGCATCCGGTGGCAATTCGTCGCCCGCAAGGGGGTCACGGCCTCGCCCTGGATCGACGCCGAGCTGGCGGTGGTAGGATCCTGGGACTGGCACATTTATGCCCTAGACGCGCGCACCGGATGGGCGGTCTGGCGGTTCCGCACCGGCCGGCCGGTCCTCTCCTCTCCGGTGGCGGCGGAAGGGGTGATCTATGTGGGCTCCGCTGACGGCTTTCTCTACGCGCTGAACGCGCGGACCGGCAACGTGAACTGGCGGTTCCAGACCGGCGGGCAGGTGAACGCGTCCCCCCTCCTGCTCGAAGGGCAGGTCTTGGTAGGGGCCACGGATGGCTGCCTCTACGCAGTGGACGCCCGCACCGGGAATCTCCTCTGGTCCTTCCAGACAGAAGGTCCCATCGTCTCCGCCTCCGAGTGGTGGGAGGGGACGCTGTACGTGACTTCGATGGACCATCGGGTCTACGCCCTGAGCCCAGCGAGGGCGTAAAGTCGGAGTCTGGTCTCAACGAACCTTGCTGTCTCGAAGATGTGGGTTCGGGGCTCCTGCGGAAAAATTGATATGGCAAGAGCGGCTTCCGCTGCGACGGCTCGCGGGATCGAAGACCAGGGTTCGGGGCGAACGCGTTCTATGCCATATCGAAAAGAAAATCATGCGCCCGGCCGGTCCCGGACCGGGCCTTGGGGGGAGGAAGGGTGATGAAATGGTTGCGTCGGCTGCTCGGGAAGCTCAGGATGCGGGAAGAGCTCCCCGCGCCGGAGGTGACAGAGCCGTCCCCGCTGGCCGTCCCTGCCTCTGCAACACTCGGGCAGGCAGACACCCAACTCGTTCCCTCGCCTGAGCCTCTCAGGGAAACCAGGCCCCTTCCCACGATGTCCCCTCGCTCTGCTGTCGGGCTGCGCTTCGGTTGGGCTACCGACCCCGGCCTGGTCCGCACGCACAACGAAGATGCCCTCTTGATCCTGCACGCGGTTTACGAGGGATCCGGCAGCCTGTTACCGATTGGGCTGTTCCTGGTGGCCGATGGAATGGGCGGGCATCGGGGTGGCGAGCAGGCAAGCGATCTCGCCGTCCGGGAGATCGCTTGTTATCTAACCAGTCATCTCTTCATCCCACACCTTGCCCGTCGGGTCCCGGAGTATCCGATCAAGGAGCTATTGGAGGAGGCTGTCCGCGCGGCCAACGCCCAGATCCTCCGGGCGGTCCCGGGGAGCGGGACCACCGTGGTGGGTGCCCTGGTCATCGGGGACAACGTCCACCTCATCCACGTGGGGGATAGCAGAGCCTATTTGGTCTGGCCGGATCGTCTGGAGCAGCTGACGGAGGATCATTCCCTGGTGCAGCGGATGATCTCCCTTCGGGGCCTGAGCGCGGATGAGGCGGCCAGCATCCCCCGCAACCTCCTTTATCAGGCTTTAGGGCATCCCAGCCAGCTGAGCCCGGGCTACCGCCGGATCTCCCTTCCCCCGGACGCCTGGCTGATGCTGTGCACTGATGGGCTCTGGGGGGAGGTCTCCGAAGACCAGATCCTTCGGACAGTTCGGGAGAGCGCCTCTCCACAGGAGGCCTGCGATCGTCTGGTCCAGCGGGCCCGGGCGGCTGGAGGTCACGACAACATCTCGATGATCCTGATCGGACGATGAGCAGCCAAGAGGAGTTCCCGGACTATTACGCCATCCTGGGCGTCCCGCCCACTGCTAGCCCCGAGGAGATCAAGCAAGCTTTCCGGGCGCTGGCGCGCCGAGTTCATCCCGATGTGATGCCCGGGGCGGGGACCTCCTTGCTGTTCCGGCTGGTCTATGAGGCCTATGAGGTCCTCTCCGACCCGGAGCGGCGAGCGGAGTATGACCGGCAGCGGCAGGCGCGGTGGAGCGACTCAGGCTCCGCCCTGCAGGTGCAGCTGCTCCTCAGCCGGCCTCGGTTGCCGGCTCTGTCGACCCTCCAGATCCTCTATGCCCTGCTCATCGTCAAGATGCCCTGGGAGACCCAGCCCTCGCGCCAGCCGGTGGATCTGGCCCTGGTAATAGATCGGAGCAATTCCATGCGGGGGCCGCGCATAGAGCAGGCGAAGGCGGCTGCCTTGGAGCTGGCTGCCCATCTGCAGCCCGGGGACCGAATCGCCGTGGTGGCTTTCCACAATCGGGCGGAGGTGATTTGGCCGCTGAGCCCGGTGGAGGAACGCCATCGGCTGCGCAGCCGCCTGTCCGCCCTGGAGGTCGGCGGGGGCACCGAGATCTACCGGGGACTCTTTTTGGGGTTCCAGGAACTTTTCCGGGCCCGGCGGGCGGGAGCCTCCACCCACCTGATCCTGCTCACCGACGGCCGGACCTATGGAGACGAGGATCGCTGTCGGGAGCTTGCGGAGCAGGCCCGCCAGGTGAGCATCGGGATCAGTGCCTTCGGGATCGGCGAGGATTGGAATGATGAACTCTTGGATGAGATCGCCGCCCGCAGCGGCGGGATCTCGGGCTACATCACCTCGCCTGAGGAGATCCGCCAGCGTTTCCTGGAGCACCTGCGGCTGCTGGAGGAGCTCGGGGCGGAGGACCTCCGCCTGATCGTGGAGCCGGCCGAGGGCGTCCAGCTCGCTGGGCTCTATCAGGTCCGCCCAGAGCTGCGGGTTCCGCCGCGGGAGGGGGCGGGCTGGTATCTGGGCCCCCTGCACCTCTCCCAGCCGATCCAGGTGCTCCTGGAGTTCACCCTGCCTCCCTTGGAGCCCAGCTGGCGGGAGATCGCCTACCTGGACGTGCGGGGGCAGATCCCCGGGAACCCGCCTCGCCCGATCCAGACGCAGTGGACGATGCAGGTGCCAGTTCTCCCAGAGGAGCCGCTAACAGTAGAGCCCCCTGGTCCGCTGTGGGAGGCCCTGGCCCGGGTGGTGATCCACCGTATGCAGGAGCAGGCCTGGGCGGCGGTGCGGGCCGGGAAATGGGAGGAAGGCGCATGCCGGCTCCAGCAGGTAGGGACCCGCCTCTTGGAGCTGGGGGCAGCAGATCTGGCCCGGGAGGCGCTAGAGGCCGCCACCCGCCTGCTACAGGGTCAAGCAGTTCCCAGAGGTCAGCAGCTTGCCTTAAAATACAGAACGCGGATGCTGATGCTTCCGCCTCCTGATTTGGGAGGTACCCCATGATCGAGTGTCCGTTGTGCGGGCGGAAATATCCGGTCGGGGCCTTGTTCTGCCCGGAGTGCGGGGTGTATCTGCTCACGGGCGGGCCCCTGCGCACAGAGCCGCTGCCAGAAGGCGTTGCAGCCCCCATCGAAACGGCCCGTGGGCGCGCTGTAGAGGCTCCCGTTGTTCCGCAGAGCCTAGTGCTGCAGGTGCTCACTTCCGGCCGACGGATCACGATCCGTCCAGATCAGGAGGTGCTCCTGGGGCGGCTGGACGTGGGCCGCGGCATCTTCCCCCAAGTCGACCTCACGTCCGACGGGGGCCTGGAAGGCGGGGTGTCCCGTCGCCACGCCCGGGTGTTCTATCAGGACGGCCGGTTCTATGTTGAGGATCTGGGCAGCACCAACGGGACGCATCTCAACGGGACGCGCCTGGCCCCTTACTCCCCTCAGGCCCTAGGGGAGGGCGACGAGATCCGGCTGGCTCAGATCCCGATTCGGGTGGCGCTGGCATAAGGAGGATTTCCCGTATGGCCTACAAGGTTCTCATCCATTTCATCAACGCGGATCCGCTGCTAGCCGAGATAGAGCGGATACCGGAGCCTCAGGACCAAGTGCTGATCTGCAGCAACGTCCGCCTCCGCGACGGGAAAGAGGTGCATTACATCGACCCGGAGGCAGTGCAGGTGATCATTCCCTGGCATCGGATCTCCTTCGTGGAGGTCCTGAGCGCCCGCGAGGAGGCCGAGATCATCAGCTTCGTGCGGGAGCGGTGAAAAGGAGCGGTGAAAAATGGTTCAAACGCCGGTTCGGCCGGAATCGCGGGAGCGTCGGCGGATCCTTATCGTAGACGACGAGGCGCGCGTGCGGCAGTTCGTCCGCATGAACCTGGAGCTGGAAGGCTTTGAGGTCTTTGAGGCCTCCAACGGTCCGGAGGCCCTGGAGAAGGTCAAAGAGTTGCTGCCGGACCTGGTGATCCTGGATGTGATGATGCCGGAGCTAGACGGCTTCGAGACCCTGGCCATGATCCGGGAGGTGAGCTCGGTCCCGGTGATCATGCTCACGGTGCGGGCGGATGAGGCGGACAAGGTGCGGGGGCTGGAGCTGGGGGCCGACGATTACGTGACCAAGCCCTTCTCGCCCCGGGAGCTGATCAGCCGCATCAAGGCCGTCCTGCGCCGGGTGGACACCCCGGCCACGGCGGGCGGGGCGGTGCAGATCGATGATGATCTCACGATCGACTTTAACCGGCGGGTAGTGATCGCCGGCGGCCGGGAGATCAAGCTGCGGCCCACAGAGTGGCGGCTGCTGTATCATCTGGTGAACAACGCCGGGCGGACCCTTAGCCATGACAGTCTGCTGGCCAAGGTGTGGGGCTATGAATACCGGGACGAGACCCATTACCTGCGGCTCTACATCAACTACCTCCGCCAGAAGATCGAGCCGGACCCCTCCCGCCCGCGTTACATTCTCACTGAACGGGGGGTGGGTTACCGGTTCGTGGACTTCCGGGGCGGGGAGCTGGAGCGGCTGAAGCGCCAGGCGGCGGACGCCTCTTCCTGAGCCCAAAGGCCCTGATCCCCTCGTTCCCCAAAATCCTCCCGAGATGATATAATTGAAAACGCAGGCATCGGGGCGTGGCGCAGCCAGGTTAGCGCACCACGTTTGGGACGTGGGGGTCGTCG
>JAGHYO010000042.1 GCA_017743605.1 Thermoflexus sp.
CCCGCCCTAGCCCGCCCGAGGCCCCGGTCCATTCGGCCACCACCGCCCCGATCAGAGCCAGGGGAATGGCGGTCTTCAGGGCAGCGAAGGCGTAGGGCCGCGCCGACGGCCACCGCAGATGGACGAAGATCTCCCACTCTGAAGCGTCCCAAGCCCGCAACAGCTCCAGCGCCGCTGGGTCCACTGCCCGCAGCCCGGTCATCAACGGGACAAGGGCGGGGTAGAAGGTCAGCAGGGCGGTCATCAGCACCTTGGGGAGCGGCCCAAAGCCGAACCATATGGTTAGGATCGGAGCGATGGCCACCAAGGGGATGGCCTTCAGCAGCAACACCAGGGGCATGATCGCCCGTTCCAAGGGCGGCCAGAAGGCCGTAGCAATAGCCAAGGCGAGGGAGACCCCCATTCCTAATGCCAAGCCGGCGGCGGCCTCCCCCAGGGTCACTCCCGTCGCCTGGAGATACAGCCCCCGCTCGGCCCAGAGCGTGGCCAGGATGCGGGAGGGGGCGGGAACCAGATACACCGGCACCCGGGCCTCGCGGACGATCAGCTCCCACCCCGCCAGGGCCAGCGGGAGGGCGAGGAGGGGCACCCATGGGGCCAGCCGCGCCCCCGAACGCAGGCGAGGAAGCTCCATTCCCATCGGGCTCATCCGGCGCCTCCCATCAGGGCTGCTCGAACGCGCTCCACCCACTCCCCAATCCGTCGCTCGTCCGTCCGCGGACGCGGATCCGGGAGGGGGATGCGGGCTCGGATCCGGGCCGGTCGGCCGGCGAGGACCACCACCTCATCCCCCAGGCGGACCGCCTCATGGAGGTCATGGGTCACCCAGAGGACGGTGGCGCCGAAGGCGCGCCACAGCCGCTCCACCTCCTCCAGCAGCTGCGCTCGGGTCAGGGCATCCAGGGCCGCGAAGGGCTCATCCATCAACCAGACAGCGGGGCCGGCGGCCAGGGTGCGGGCCAGGGCGACCCGCTGCTGCATGCCCCCCGAGAGCATCCGGGGGTAAGCCCGTTCGAACCCCTTCAGGCCGACCATCGCGATGAGCTCCTCTACCGTAAGGGGCGGCCGGAGAGCGCGGCCGTTTACCTCCAGGGCGAGGCGGATGTTGCCTTCCACCGTGCGCCAGGGCAGCAGCGCCGGCTGCTGGCCCATCCAGCCGATGCGGCGGGCCGCCCGGGCCTGGGCGGGGGAAAGGTCCCCGATGCGGATCCGACCGGCGGTGGGCGTCAGCAGGCCGGCCGCCAGGCGGAGCAGGGTGGACTTGCCGCACCCGCTGGGGCCCACGATCACGGTGAAGGAGCCCGGGCGGACTTCTAAGTTCAAGTCCTCGAAGATCACCCAACGGCCGGAAGGGGCTGGGAAGGTGTGGTGCACGCGTTCCATCCGGATCCCTAGCATCGTGGGCCCTCTATCGATCGGGGGAAGGGATCAGTCCGCGGCGACCTTGCATCCGTTCCGGGAGGATGCGGAACATCTCCTGGAGCCCGAGGGGCGGGCTGTCAAGCTGGTAGCGGGCGGCCAGCCGGGCGGCCAGCCCCTCAGGGCCCTGTGGGAAGACCTCGGGAAGGGCCCGGCCTTCCACTCGAACCCGCCGCAGGGGTGGCCAGGGCTCATCGATGAGCAACGTGACCTGGGGGTGAGCCCGGATGTAGCCCGGCCATCGGGAGCCCGGGAGGGCGGCGATCCAGAGCGCCGGGCGCTCCCAGAGATACCACACCGGAACCGCATACGGCCGGCCGTCCGCTCGCAGGCCGACCAGCCGGGCGATCCATGGCCCTTCCAGGAAAGCGGCGATCTCCTCGGGGCGAAGCCGCCGCAGGGAGAGCCCTTCCGGCTCGGCGGCGTAGGGCTGATACGCGGGGGCGCCCAGCCGGAGGGAGAGGCGGGCGGCCGCTGCCCGCAGGGCCTCGTAGAGGGCCGGGCGGGCCCGGGAGGCGGGCAGACGGACCGCCAGGGCGGCGACCGGGTGGCGGCCGTCGGGGCAGATGGGGACAGCCGCTTCGATCAGCGCGCCCAGGCGCCGGCGGGCGATCCCCTCCCGTCGGATCCGCCCCCAGCGGGGGCCGGTTCGATGGGCGGCCAGGAAAATCCATCCGGGGGCGCTCCCCTCAAGGGGAAGGCGGTCCCCCACGGCCCAGCGGCCCACCAGGGGATGGACGCCCAGGACGGCTTCCAGGACCACCACCTCCCCTCCGGCCGGGCGCAGCAGCGCGAGGCTCTCGGCGAACCCGCGGGCCTGGGCCCGGAACAGCTCCCGCAGCGCCTGTTCGGGATGCGCTTGGGCGGCCAGCGCCCACCATCGGGGGCCCAGGCGGTAGGGCCCGCGAGGGCCGGCCTGCTCCAGGTAACCGTGGGCCTTCAGGGTGTTCAGCAGCGCGAAGAGCCCGGTGCGGGAGAACCCGAAGCGTGCCTGCAGCGCCGCAGGGGAAACCCCCTCCGGCCGGTCGGCGATCCACTCCAGGATCCGCAGCGCCCGCTCCACCGCCGGCACCCGATGGATATAGGCCAAGGGACCCTCCGGTTCATTAAAGAAAACTATGATTTACTATAGCAGATTTCGAGGATCCGTCAAGCCCGCATGGTCCGGGGAGGCGGGAAAGCCCTGGGGGGTTGGGGCGTGCTTCAGGGCGGATCGATCGGGGGGAAGAGGATCAGGGTCAGGCGGAGGTCCGCCTGACCCTGATCGCCCTTCGGTGCCCCTGAGGGGCTCAGGACGGGTGGGATGGGCTGACGATGGGGATCAGGCGGTAGGCGGCCAGGAAGATCAAGGCGGCGGCGGAGACGATGCCAACGGCCAGCAGCCATTCGGTGAGGGTGGGGAAGTAATCGAAGCTCAAGCCCGGGCCGGTGAAGGCAAGGCGCAGGGCTTCGAACTCAGGCACCACCAGCGCGGGGATCACCAGGTTCAGCTTGGCGCTGAGGCTGGTGAAGGCCACGAGCCCGCCGGCGGCCGCCAGGACGGCAGGCCGAGCCCCGGGCAGGAGCAGCAGGATCAGCGGAAGGACCAGCCCCAAGGCGATCTCGAAGATCCAGAAGACCCAGGAGAACGGCCCGAAGAGGATCAGGCGCAGGGCCTCCACCCGGCTCGGGACCCCCGCGTAGAGGGTGGTGGAGTATTCCGCCCAAAGCAGCACGAGGGTGAACAGGAGCAGACCCAGCACCAGGCCTCGCAGGAAGCGGAGGGCTTCGGCGTCGGCGTGGCCCAGGAGGATCGAGAGGAAGAGAACCAGGGCCGCTCCGCCCAATGCGCCATCGGCCAGGAAGCGGATGGGAACCAGAGCGGATTCCCACAGGCCCTGGGCGCTGACCACTCCGAAGAGCGCCCCCTCAGCGCCTCCCATGATCACGGCCAGGAGCAGACCAAGGCCGAACAGCGGCCGGATGGCCGGGCTCTCCGGCTGGGCCTTCTTGAGATAAATCAGAGCCAGGAGGAGAAGCCCGTAGATCAGGTAGAACCAGGCCATCCAGGCCATAAGCGAAGCGGGTTGGGTCGAAAGGTAAAGCTTCCAGAAGCGGAGAGGATGGCCGAGATCGAGCCAGATGGCCAGCAACCCTCCGGCCAGGGCGGCCAGGGCGGCGAAGAGGGCGATCCCGCTCAGGGGCTGCAAAGCTTTCACCCGGAAACTTTCTCCGAGAGCAGCGACGGCGAAGGCCCCGATGGAGATCCCGGCCAGGGTCGTGTAAACGGCCACCCACAGCCCCCAGGGGACGTAGGTGTTATAGGCAGCGACCGTGTGCCCGCTGGTGAGGCGCTGAATCAGGCCCACCGCGCCGGCCACCAAGCCAGCGATGGCGATCCCCCACAGGATCCTCTCGACAGCGCTCATCCCCCGCGTGATCTTCTCCGCTCGGCTCATGAGGACCTCCCGGTGCGTTCGTCGGATGGCAGCGAATCGGAGTGCTCTGCAAGGACAGCGTCCAGCCATTCCAGATCCAGCCGGACGGCCTCGTGGGTGAAGGCGGCCAGCCCGATGAAGAAGGGATCGGTGGTGCTGGAGGCCAGGGCTTCGCAGAAGCGCGGCAGCCATGGTAAGACGTGGCGGCGGAGGAACTCCCGGCTGGCCTGCAGGATCCGCCAGCGCTCCGCGTCATGGGTTGCCTCAGCAGCCCGTCGAGCCAGGTAGGCCAGGAAACCTAGCTCCAGGGCGATGTGGTCGGGCGGGATCCGCCATTCCGTCTCCGGCATGGCGGACCACTGCAGGTAGAAGCGACGGGCGGCCGCCGCCGTGGGGCCCATCAGCCGCTCCCCGTGCAGATAGAACGAGGCGAAAGGGGGGGCGGGGACGCGGCCGGGGCCTTCCATCAGCCGGGTCATCTCAACGTTGAGAGCCTCGACCAGAGCCCGGCCGTCGACGGCCTCCCGGATGCGCTGCTGCAGCTGCCGGAGCCCTGGGGCCATGGGCGAGCCTGGCTCCAGGGCCAGGCTCGCCACCGCGCCCAAGACCGTTTCGGTTAAGGGATAGGAGAAGAGGGCCCGCAGCAGGCTGTAGAGACCTTCGCGTTCTTTCAGCTCACGCTCCATCACTGGCTCCACTCAGCCGATCTTGCGGACCTTGACGATCACATCGCAATAAGCGGGCTGCCCCATGATGGGCGACAGGTTCTCGGGATCCACCAGGGCGTTTTGGTTCGGTGTGATGTCATGGAAGGCCCACGTCTTGCCCAGGCCAGGGCTGAAACGCCCGCCCCCGCCAAACGGCAGCCGCAGCACGCCGGGCCGGATGGTCTCCACCAGGACGACCTTCCCGCGCGTCTTGAACCCCTGCGGCGTCTCCAGCTCCACCAGATCCCCGGTCTTCAGCCCAAGGCGCTCCCCATCGGCGCGGTTCATCTGGATCACGCCGATGGACCAGGTTCCGCGGGGGATGCGCACGCGGCGGCCGGTCGGCGTAGGCCCGTTCTCCCCGATGATCACCTCCTCCACCACCCGTTCGTCGTTCAGCGGCATCCAGAGGTCCTCCGTGGGCAGCCGTCCCAGCCAGTCCACCATCTGGGTGCCGGACATGGCGTGGTGGATGCGGCCGGAGATCACCTGGAAGGGATACTCCTCCCGATACTTGGCGTAATCCGGGTTGGTGTAGGGGTTCCAGCGGGTTTCGAACCAGTAGAAGGTGGAGGGATACTTCTGCCAGCCGAGGCGCGCGATGCCGGGCGGCGTCTCGCCGGCCTCCTCGATCAGCTTGTTGTATTTGGCGTAACGGCCTTTGCGCTGCACCTGGCCGTCTTTCTCCACCGTGTAATCCCAGACGAACTCCACCTTCTTGCTGTCGGTCTGGAGCACCCCGCCGCCGTGGAACCGCTTCCAGCTCATGGGCCACACCGCCACGCCGTGGTGCTCCCGCAGCCACTGGACGGTGAGCGGCTCCCCGCGGATCTCCTTCTTCTCGTCATCGATCTGCACGCGGCCGGCCTCCAGGGAGTCCGGTGTGCCGAGGAGCTTGTAGCCTTTGGGCAGGTTGGGGTAGGGGAGCGGCTCTCCGGTGTTGGGCCGCCCGGGGGCCACCCGCAGGGCTTCGTTCCAGAAGTCTTCCTCGGTGGGGTATTTCTCCCAGAAGTCCTTCGGCTGGATGTCGGGATCACCCTTTTCGTGGAGTTTGCGGGCCAGCGCCCAGCAGATCTCATACTGGGTCTTGGATTCATACATCGGGCGGATGACGAAGTCGCGCAGGTAGAGCACGGGATGGACCGGATAGATGTCCGAGAGGCTCATGCGCTCCATATAACTGGCCTCGGGGAGGACCACATCGGCGTAGAGCCCCGTCTCGAGGAAGACTGTATCGATGTAGACCACCAGCTCCACCTTGTAGTTCCCCGTCTCGTCCTTCGCCGTCAGGGCCTCGATCCATTTCTGGGTGTTGGAGCCGGTGATCACCGGGTTCCCGGTGCGGATGAAGAAGGCTTTGATGGGATAGCGGTGGCCGCGGAACGGGCCGTAGCGCAGGGTGACCCCTTCGATGAAGCGGCGCGGGTAGTCGCCCACCACGTCATCCCACGCCGCCGGCCAGTCCCCGTAGCCGTCCATGTGGAGCTCCTCGATCTTCCCTTTGACCTCCCGGCCGTTGACGATGCGGGTGACCTCGCGCTTGAGGAAGTCCCCGCCGGAGGCCTTGCCGCCCTTGCTGCTCTTGACCAGCTCCGTGTCGATGGCCCCGCCCGGGACCTCCATGTTCCCGGTGATGACGTTGAGGGCGGTGCCCAGGATGGAGGCCACGTAGCCGTTGTAGTGGTGGCCGATGCCGTTCATCCCCCACACCAGGGCCGCCGGCTTGGTGATCCCGAAGGTGTGGGCCAGCTCGGCGATGGTCTGGGCGTCGATGCCGGTCCGCTCCGCGGCCCACTCCAGGGAGAAGTAGGGCAGCCCGTTGAGGGGATCCTTCCGATCCCACCAGCTCCGGAAGGCGGCCTCGAACTCCTCCCAGCCCTGGCTGTATTCCTTGAAGGACCAGTCGATGTAGCGGCGGAACGGATCGTCGTCCCGGTGGTTCTCCAGGATGTAGCGCAGCATCGCCGCGAAGAGATCGGCGTCCGTCCCGGGCCGGATGGGGATCCAGCGATCCGCCTTGGTGGCGGTGTTGGAGAAGGCGGGGTCGATGACGATGATGCGGGCTCCGGCCAGCCTGGCCTCCACCGTTCCCCGGGATTCGTAGTTGATTCGAGTGGCGGTGAAGGGGTTCCAGCCGACGTAGATGATCAGCCGGGTGCGGTAGCTGTAATCGTTCTTCAGGCTTCCGTCCGGCTGGCGAACCAGCACCGGGCGCATGATGTCGGGCTCGATGCGCTTGCCCCCGAACATGAGCTTGGGCCCGTGGCGGCGCGGGGTGTCGCAGATCGAACCGTGCTCCACGGTGTGAGGCGTGCCGAAGGCGCGGAAGAGATAGTAGTAAGGATCACGATCGGTCACGTCCCCGCAGTCCATGATCACGGACTCGGCTCCGTATTTCTGCTTGATCTCGATCAGCTTCGTGGCGATGTAATCCAGGGCCTCCTCCCATGAGACCCGCTTGAATTTGCCCTCCCCTCGCTCGCCCACCCGGATCATCGGGTATTTGATCCGGTTGACGTTGTAGACCAGCTGCAGGCCAGCCACCCCTTTGGCGCACACGGTCCCCGAGTTATAGGGGACGTGGTTGTTGCCGTAGATGTTGGAGATCACGCCGTTCTCGACCTCGACAGCGAGGCCGCACTCGGCGGGGCACATCACGCAGGCGGTGTAGACCACCCGCTTGCCGGCCTCCTGTTGCTGTCGGGCCTCGCTGGCGCTGAGGGTTTTGAAGCCGTGGCCCAGGGCGGCCATGGCCGCCAGGCCTCCGGCGGAGGCCCCGGCCAGTTTCAGGAAATCCCGACGGGAGATAGCTTTGGTCGCGATCATCCCGGACCTCCCTCAAACCAGGTAAAAGACCTTGGGCTCCGTGCCCAGCTCCTCTTTCAGAAGGATGACGTTGGGCTGGCTGACCAGCTCCGCGACCAGGCTCTGGGGATCGTTCAGATCTCCGAAGTAACTGACCCTCCCCATGCAGGAGAGCACGCACGCGGGCAGCTGCCCTCGCTCGATGCGATGGAGGCAGAAGTGACACTTCCGCACGTTGCCGATGGGAGAGGCGTCCCGGCGTCGGACGCGGCCCTGGCCGTATTCTGGGGAGGGGAGCAGCTCATAGGGTTGTGGCTGGCCGCCCTCGAAATCGCTGTAGAAGTATCCGGCGTCGAAGGAGCGGGCTGCGTAGGGGCATGCGGTGATGCAATAGCGGCATCCGATGCACTGGTCATAGTTGATCACCACGATCCCATCGGCCCGCTTCCACGTCGCCTCCACCGGGCACACGGGAACACAGGGCGGGTTTTCGCACTGCATGCACAGCCGCGGGATGAAGCGCCGGGAGACGTGCGGGTAGGTCCCCCGGGTCTCCGTCAGCACGGGCCGATAGGCGATGCCGGGCGGCAGCTTGTTCTCCGAGATGCAGGCCACCGTGCAGGCATAGCATCCCACGCATTTGCGCAGGTCGATGACCATCGCCCAGCGCCGCTGTTCCACCGGTTTCTGCAGCGCCCGCCGGAGATCCTCCATCATGCGCACCACGGGGTGTTGCCCGCTCATCGCCTCCGGGAGCTCAGGGGGTGGCTCCAGCTCCCCCACCGGGGCGCCCGGTGGAGCCGCCTCGACCTGATCCAGGATCCCCTGTGCGGCAGCAGGGGCGATCAGGGAGGCGAAGATCCCGCTGGCGAACCGCGCCAGGAACGCCCTCCGCGTCGCCAGGTCCGGCTTTCGAGTGCGGGTTTCTTGAACCATCGCATGCGCTCCCGAGCGAAGCTTTCCTTCGATTTCGAGCATAAAGGACCTGTGCCCTCCATGGGCCTGGGGCTCCTCCGGAAAGGAGACCTGGGGATTTTCCCAGTTCCGGACCCGGAAGGATCCTGGGACGTAGCCACCCGTCTTCATCCCCGTTACAATGGAAACGGGGGCAGGGCGCATAGCGTCTGATCCTGCGGAGGCTCTGATGCGGGGGATGCCCTGGCAGATCTTCCTGGTCTTCGTGCTGGTTGCCTGTCAGAGGGAGCCTGCCATCCCGGTTCGCCTCTCCGAATCCCTCCTCCCTTCGACGGCCCTCCGCGTCTCCCTGGAGGAGGACGGACCATGGATCTGGGGCTTCGATCGGCGGCTGGAGCCCAAGGAGGACATCCGGATGAACGCCTCCCTCCTCCGCTGGCTGGAGAGGCAGACGGGGCTCCGCTTCCGCCTTCGGATCGCGCCGCGGGGGCAGAGCGTGGCGGATGAGATCTGCGCAGGCCGGGTGCACTTCGGGATCGTCGGCACGGTCACCTACCTGCAGGCGTATCACCGGTGCGGGGCGCGGATCCTGGTGCGGGGCCGCAACCGGGAGGGTCAGGATACTTACCGGGCGGCCATCGTGGTCCCGCCGGATAGCCCGGTCCGGGATCTTGCGGATCTGCGAGGGCGGTCCTTCGCCTTCGGCTCCCCGAACTCGACCCAGGGTCATTTAATCCCTCGCCTTATGTTGCAGCGCGCAGGCCTCACCTTGCACGACCTCCGCGCGTATGCCTTCCATGACTCCCACGCGGCCACCGCCAACGCGGTGATCAGCGGCCGCTACGACGCGGGGGGGCTGCAGGACACCCTGGCGCTGGCCCTCGCCGAACGGGGGCTGGTGCGCATCCTGGCCCTCTCAGAGCCGTATCCGTCCAGCGGCATCATCGCAGGGCCCGGGGTGCCGGAGAAGACAGCCCAGATGGTTCGGGAGGCGCTTCTGACCCTGGATCCCGGGGGGCGCGATCGGGCCTTCCTGTATCACTGGGAGCGGTCCGAGATGCCCATGGGATTCGCCCCGGCTCGGGATGAGGAATACGCGGATCTGTATTGGATCGCCCGGGAGATCGGCTTGCTGGAGCCATGAGATGAGTCGTTTCTGGTTGTGGCTGGACCGCTATCTGCCCCGGCGCCTGACCACGCGTCTCATCCTGGCGCTGGTGATCCTGGTGGTGTCGGCGGGGGTCATCACCACGGGCATCATCCACGCGCTGCTCACCCGCGCCCTGCGGGCGGAGCTGATCCGCAGCGGACAGTCCCTGACGCGGGCGCTGGGGGAGAACCTGGCCAACGCCCTGGCGGAGATGGATCTGGTTACGGTCCAGGAGCTCCTGAACGCCGTCGTCCGGGAGAACGGCGATGTGATCTACGCCTTCGCCGTCGCCCCGGATGGGCGGGTGGTGCACACGTTCCCGAATGGCTTCCCGGCCGATTTGCTGCGGCTGATCCCCGCTCGCCCCGAGTCGGCCGGTGAAGGCCTCTTGTTGGAGACGGAACGCGGCCTGGTGCGGGACTTCGCCTACCGGCCGCTGGACGGGATCCCGGCGGAGATCCATGTGGGCCTCAGCGAGGCGCGCATCGTCGCGTTGCAGGCCTGGGTGACCCGCTTTCTGGTTGGGTTGACCGCGCTCGGCTGTCTGATCGCAGCCGGGATGGCCTACGGTTTCGGCCGCGTGGTGGTTTCTCCCCTGGTGGAGCTGGCCCGTCAGGCTCAGCGCCTGGGCCAGGGTCACCTCGATGAGCGGGTCCGTCTGCCGCCCGGGGGGGAGATCGGGGATCTCGCCTGCGCCTTCAACCAGATGGCCGATGAGATCCAGCAGGCGATCCGTCGGCTGCAGGATTCCGAGGCGGGCTATCGTAACCTCTTGATGGCGGCCAGCGCGGTGGGCGAGGGCATCGCCCTGATCGGGGCGGAGGGCCCGGAGGAGGGGAAGCTGCTCTTCGTCAATGAGGCCTTCGCCCGCCAGCTGGGCTGCCGGCCGGAGGAGCTCCTCGGGTTGAACGCGGCCAGCATCCTGCCTCCCCGTTCGGTGGAGATCGCCTCCCGGCTCTGGCAGAGCCTCCGCCAGGGGCAGCCCGTCGCCCCGGTCGAGCTGGTGGTGACCGACCGGGAGGGTCGCTCTCGTGTCCTGGAGACCATGGGGACCCGCATCCGCTATCAAGGCCGATGGGTCCTGGTCTGGTTCGCCCGGGACATCACCGAGCGCAAGGCGCGGGAGGAGGCCCTCCGCCGCCGGAACCGCGAGCTGATGGCGCTGAACGCGGTGGCCCTGGCCATGGGGGAGTCCCTCCCGCCGGACCGCCTTCTGCGGCGCGTCCTGCAACAGGTTCTGAACGCCCTGGAGCTCCAGGTCGGCTGGATCTGCATGCTGGGGGAAGGGGATCGGCCCTATCTGGCGGTCTGGCACGGCCCGGAGTTGCCGGTATCCCTTTCCGTGGAGTCGTTGTTCAGCTTCCCGGAGTGCCGTTGCGGCCAGGTGTTAAGGGATGGGCAGCCGGCGGTGGTGAGGGCCTCGGAGTCCAGCTGCGCCATCTATCGCATCCGTTCGCTTCTCGAGATGCCCCTGATCTGCCACGCTGCGGTGCCGATCCCGATCGGAGGACGCGTCCGCGGGGTTCTGGGGGTGGCCGCAGGGGATCCGGAGGCGTTCAATGAGGCGGAGATGGCGCTGCTGGTGACCGTGGGGCAGCAAATCGGCCTGGCCCTGGAGAACGCCCAGCTCTGGGAGGAGCTGCGCCGCAAGGAGAGGATCCGCGGGGAGCTGCTGGCCCGCCTGATGCGCGCCCAGGAGGAGGAACGCCTCCGCATCGCCCGCGAGCTTCACGATGGGATCGGCCAGTCCCTGAGCGCGCTGGTCTTCGGGCTGAACACGGTCAGCCTGGCCATCACCCAGGCGCCCTCGGAGGCGCCCCGGTTGCTGGATCGTCTGAAGATCTCCGCCAGCGAGACCATCCGGGAGCTTCAGACGATCATTTACGATCTGCGCCCCACGCTTCTGGACGACCTGGGCCTGATCCAGGCCCTGAAATGGTATACCCGGGAGCGCCTTGAGGCGTGCGACGTCCGCGTGATCTTCGAGATCCCGGAGCACGTTCCGCGCCTCCCCCCTGAGATCGAAACGGCGCTCTTCCGGATCGCCCAGGAGGCCATCACGAACATCTGCAAGCACGCGGAGGCGACCGAGGCGCGCATCCGCCTCGCCCTGCAGCCGGAATGGGTCGAGCTCGAGATCGCGGACAATGGGATCGGCTTCATCTGGTCGGAGGTCCAGAAAGGGAACGGCGCCCGCCGAGGGTGGGGGTTGCTCGGGATCCAGGAACGGGTGGAGCTGCTGGGCGGGGAGATGAAGATCGAAAGCGCGCCCGGGCAGGGGACACGCCTCTGGGTTCGTCTGCCGATCGGAGGGTAAGAGATGGGGATCCGCATTCTGATCGCCGATGACCACGCGATCGTGCGCGCCGGCATCCGGGCGCTGCTCCAGCTGTATCCGGATTTCGAGGTCGTGGGCGAGGCGGCGGATGGCCATGAGGCCATCCTTCAGACGCGCCGGCTGCAGCCGGACATCGTCCTGATGGACATCGGGATGCCGGGGATGGATGGCCTGGCGGCGACCCGCGAGATCGTCCGCGTTGCCCCCCGTGCCCGGGTGCTGATCCTGAGCCAGCATGAGAACCGGGAGTATGTGATGCCAGCGCTGCGAGCGGGGGCCTCTGGCTATGTGCTCAAGCGGGCCCCGGATGAGACCCTGATCCGGGCGATCCGAGCGGTCTACGCCGGTGAAACCTACATGGATCCTCGCCTGACGGACCTCCTGGTGGAGGAGGTGCGGCGCTCCGGGGAGGGGCCGACAGATCCCCTGGAGACCCTCAGCGAGCGGGAGCGGGAGATCCTGGTCCTCCTGGCCCAGGGGAAGAGCTATCAGGAGATCGCCCAGACGCTGTTCATCAGCGTGAAGACGGTGGATTTCCACCGGGCGAACCTGATGCGCAAGCTCGGCCTGAAGAACCGCGCGGAGCTCGTCCAGTTTGCCATGCGCCGGGGCCTGATTTAGGCGGCCCGTCCGGGATGTCGGCTTCCCGACGGGCCGGTCAGGGCGACCCCTGGCAGCGCTGGAAGTTCCGGAGGTGTTCCTCCTGGGTGCGGGCGAACCAGTGGCTCCCGTCTTTCTTGAGGCAGTCAGCCATGAAGTAGAGATAGTCGGTCTGCGCCGGGTTCAGCACGGCCTCGATGGAGGCCAGGCCCGGGCTGGCGATGGGCCCGGGCGGCAGCCCCGGATAGCGATAGGTGTTATACGGAGAATCCACCCGCAGATCGTCTAAGGTGAGGAAGTTCTTCCACCATGTTTTCGAATCCGCCTGATACCCCAGGGCATACTGCACCGTGGGATCGGCGTCCAGCTTCATCCCAATGGCCAGCCGGTTGAGGTAGACGCTGGCGATGAGCGGACGTTCCTCGGGGAGGACGGCCTCCCGCTCCACGATAGAAGCCAGGGTGACGACCTGATGGAGGGTGAGCCCCCGGGTCCGGGCGGCGGCGATCCGCTCCGGCGTCACCTTGCGCCCGAAGTTCTCCAGCATCCGCGCGATCAGATCCTCCGCCGTGGCGTCCCGGGCCAGCCGGTAGGTGTCGGGGAACATATAGCCTTCCAGCGTCGCCCCGGGCGGCAGGTCGGCGAGGAAGGCGAAGCGGGAGCGCCAGCGGAGCCCGTCTCGCGCGGCCGCTAGGACCGCTTGGGCGGAGAGGTGGGTCTGGGCGGCGACGGCCTCGGCGACCTCCTCCAAGCGCAGGCCCTCCCGGATGCGCACCGTCCATTCCGCCTTGCGGCCGGTGCGGAGGGCCTCGGCAACCTGCGGGATGGTCATCGTTTGGCGGAGCGTGTATTCCCCGGCCTGGATCTCTCGGTCTAAGCCGTGGTAGCGCAGGTAGGCCCGGAAGAGAAAGGCGTCCCGGATCAGGCCGGCCTCCTCCAGGGCCTGGGCGACCTCGGTCACAGACTGGCCGGGCTGGATGACGAAGGTCACCGGGGTGGGATCGTTGCCGGCGGGCTGTTGCAGGTCGTCCCGGCGCAGGAACAGGTAAAGGCCCAGCCCCCAATCCAGGGGGGAGCCCGAGAGGGTCGGACCGGCGCCCGCGTCCGGGCGTCCGAGGCGGGGGAGGAGGACGGCCCCCAGGGTGCCGCAGAAGAAGACCACGGTCCCGATCATCAGGAGCCATCGCCAGAGCGAGCGGGAGGCACGTCG
>JAGHYO010000043.1 GCA_017743605.1 Thermoflexus sp.
GGACGATCCGGATGGGCGCGGGGGCGGGGCGCCGGAGCAACCAGACGCTGGCCAGGAAGCTGGCCAGAGTGGCCGCCAGCACCAACGCCTCCCGCACCGTCTCCCAGCGAGAGCCTCCGGCTCGCTCCCTCGGACCGGCCTCCTGCGCCATCGATCCACCCTCCGGCATCCCCTGAGATCCAGGGAGGAGAACCTCCCCATGAAAATGATAGCCGGAGGGCGGCCTAACCCAGCTGGCTCGAGGGAGCCCGCTCCCATCCCCGTCAGCCAGCGGACCGGATGGGGGTCCAGGGGACCGGTTACAGCATCCCCTCTAGCACCCGCTCCAGGGCCATGATGTGGGCGCAGGTCCCACGACGGCGGAAGAAATCGCAATCGCAGGACCAGTTCCCTTCGTGGTAACAGACGTGATGGGTGCCGTTCTCACCGCGCACGACAACTGAGAACGAGAGGAAGCGGAAGCGATCCCGCTCCTCCGCGTAACGCCGGGCCTTCTCGATCTTGCTGATCAACGCTGAGTCCACCATTAAACCTCCTCATCGGGATGGGGGTTTGGGCTTCATCCTTTTCTGCGCCGGTCGGTCCCTCTCCGCGTCCCTGGGAGAAAACAAAACGGCACGCCGGCCCGCAGGCCACGTGCCGTGCGGATGCGATAGAACAATCCGGTTCCCGCCCGCAAGGGAGACCCCCACACGAAATCTTTGCCTTAGTATAAGCCAGGCCGGAAGGGATGTCAACGGAGGGATCTCGAGGCAGGGCTTTCCAGCCCGGGCTCGCGGACGGCCGCCCCGCCCGGAAAGCAGGAGGGCGCGGATCTGGGGCGGAAGGAGGGGGTCCTCCGGAAGCCGTGATAGCATATAGGGTGGCGCTACCTGTGAGAGTGCCTGCGCTACGGCCGAATGCACCGGAACACCTACCTCAACGCGCCGGCCATGCTGGAGCCGGCTGTGCCGTTCCGGGGGCGACCCGATCTTTTCTTCGCTGGTCCGATCAGGGGGCAGAAGGCTACGTGGGCAACGTCACCACCAGGCCCGTGGCGCGGGTGAACACCGCCCGCTCGCTGCACGGGAAGCCTCCCTTCGTCTTTCCAGTCACCACCATGATCGGGGCGCTGTGCGATGACATGGCCCGGGCGGACCCGAAGGGTTTCCAGCCGATGAAGGATTGCTTCTGGCTGCCGCTGCCCCTGGAGCGGCCGGTGCGGGAGAAGCGGGCGCGGGCCTTTGCCTACGCCCGGCGCGCCCCGGTGGACCTGGAGCGTTTCGGGGCCGAGCGCGGGGAGGCGGAACATACCCTCCCTCCACCGCCGGAGGCGACCTCATGAGCAACCGAGCTCGGGAGGCGTGGCGGTTCATCGTGCTCCTCGGCCTGGTGAGCTGGATGGCCGATGTCACGTATGAGAGCGCCCGCAGCCTCGTCGGGCCGTATCTGGCCACGCTGGGCGCTAGCGCTGCCCTGGTGGGGGCCCTCGGAGGCGTCGGGGAGCTGCTGAGCTACGGCCTGCGCCCCCTCTCAGGCTACCTGGCGGACCGGTTGCGCCGGCCCTGGGGGCTCACCTTCGCGGGCTATGCCATGAGCGTCCTGGCCGTCCCGTTGCTGGCTCTGACCCGGGCGTGGCCCGCGGCCGTCGTCCTCGTCCTCCTGGAGCGGCTGGGGAAGGCGATCCGCACCCCCGCCCGCGACGCGATGCTCTCCCACGCGGCCCAGGAGGTGGGCCCCGGGAAAGGCTTCGGCCTTCACGAGGCTCTGGACCAGATCGGCGCGGTCGGAGGGCCGCTGCTGATGGCCCTGATCCTGCAGCGCAGCGGACGTTACGACTTGGCCTTCGGGGTCCTCGCCCTCCCGGCCCTGATCACCATGGCCCTCCTGATCACTGCCCGCGCCCTGTATCCGGCCCCCCAGCGGCTGGAGGCGGTCGCCGACGATCCAGCGAGGGCGATCCCCCGAGGGATCGCCCATCCCCAGTTCCGGCGCTATCTGGTTTTCGTGGCCTTCAGCGTGGCCGGGCTGGTCCACTTCCAGCTGCTTTCCTTCCATCTCAAGCGGTCCGGCCTGCTGCCGGATCCCGCCATCCCCGCCCTCTTCGCCGCGGCCATGCTGGTGGACGCGGTCGCCGGCCTGGCCTTTGGGGCCCTCTATGATCGCCTGGGCTCGAGGGTGCTGATCGGGATCCCCCTCTTCAGCGCCCTGGCGGCCCCGCTGGTGTTCTCCGGGCACGCACTCCTGCTCCTTTTGGGGATGGCTTTATGGGGGGCGGTGATCGGCGGGCAGGAGACGATCATGCGGGCTGCGATCCCGTCGCTGGTGGCCCGGGAGGAGCGAGGCACCGCCTACGGGATCTTCAACGGGGTCTACGGGCTGGCCTGGTTCCTGGGGAGCGCCGCGATGGGAGGGATCTACGAGCTGTCCTTAGGAGGGGTGATCGCCTTTGCGCTCCTGATGGAAGGGATCGCCGTCGTCGCCTTCTTAAGGCTCCAGACCGCGTAGCGCTCAGGGAGCACACCCTCGCGACCTGCAAGCGCTCCCCCTTACCCGGCGAATGCGGGTTGAAATGAATTTCGGCCTACAGAGATCGGGCTCCTGGGGCCTCTTCCTCATTGCGTCAAGCCCTTATGGGTCCCGCTCCTGCATCGTCGACAGAGGCCGACGCGTCATGGGAAGCATCCATATCCGCGCCCGAGGCCTTACGCCCAAGCGGGCTCAGCCACTGGTAGCGCTTCGGGTGCTTCCTCTAAAGGTGGCGTCATCAGGTATTCGTGCACGGCCTGAGCGGCCCGCATGGCGGCCGCAGAGGCAGTCGCCATCCGGTCCGGCCCGGTCACCCCATCTCCGGCCGCGAACACCCCCAGCCGCGAGGTGCGGCCCGCTTCGCCCGTCGCGATGAGGCCGGACCGGGAGACCTGCAGGCCGCTCGTTGTCTGGGCCACTGTAGGATCCGGCCAGAAGCCCGGGGCGAGGACAGCGGTGTCCACCGGCAAGATGAAGTTCGAGCCAGGGATGGGCACTGGGCGCCGGCGTCCGCTGGCATCCGGCTGCCCCAGGGTCATCCCGACGAACTCGATGGCCGCCAGCTGACCCTTCTCCCCTTTTCCGAGCCGGAGATCTTCAGGCGGCAGGTTGGCATGCATCAGGAACTCCGGGGCCGGATACACCCCCTGCTCTCGGGTCGGCCGGGCGGATCCGGCTGGCGCTCCAGCCTTCTGCTAATCCGCCATTAATCTTCCTCTTATTTCTCTCTGACGCCCGTCCGCTAATCTAAGAGTCGGACGTGCAGGGATGTCTCGAGGTGGAAAGGAGGAGGATCGATGAACCTGAACCGGTATACGGAGAAAGCTCAGGAGGCCCTTCTGGAAGCGCAGCGGCTGGCGGAGGAATACCGGCATCCGGTCATTGAGAACGAGCACCTGCTGCTCTCCCTGCTCCGCCAATCCGATGGGGTGGCGCCGCAGGTGGTGCGCAAGGCGGGGGCCGATCCTCAGGTCATGATCGAGGAGCTGGAGCGATACCTCGCTGGCCGGCCCAAGGTTTACGGCGCCGGCGAGATCGGCCTCTCCCGCGCCGCCGCGGAGACCCTCCGCCAGGCGGAGCGGGAAGCCCGGGCCATGCGCGACGAATACGTCAGCACGGAGCACCTGCTTTTGGCCTTGGCCGACCGAACGGATGGGGCGGCTGGGGCCGTGCTGCGGCGTCACGGGCTTACCCGCGACGCTCTCATGCGGGCCTTGGCCGCTGTCCGGGGTGCCCATCGGGTAACGTCCCCCACCCCGGAGGCCACCTATCAGGCTCTGGAGAAATACGGGCGGGATCTCACGGCCCTGGCCCGGGCGGGGAAGCTGGACCCGGTGATTGGGCGCGATGAGGAGATCCGCCGGGTGATCCAGATCCTCTCCCGCCGGACCAAGAACAACCCGGTGCTGGTGGGCGACGCCGGCGTGGGCAAGACGGCCATTGTGGAGGGCCTGGCCCAGCGCATCGTCCGCGGCGACGTCCCCGAGGGCCTGAAGAACAAGCGCCTCGTGCAGCTGGACCTGGGCGCCCTGGTGGCCGGGGCCAAATACCGCGGCGAGTTCGAGGAGCGCCTGAAGGCGGTCCTCAAGGAGGTCACCGACGCCCAGGGCGAGATCATCCTCTTCATCGACGAGCTCCACACGGTGGTGGGGGCCGGCCGGGCCGAAGGGGCCCCCATGGACGCCGCCAACATCCTCAAGCCCATGCTGGCCCGCGGCGAGCTCCACTGCATCGGCGCCACCACCCTGGATGAGTATCGCCAGTACATCGAGAAGGACCCGGCCCTGGAGCGCCGCTTCCAGCCGGTGTATGCAGATGAGCCCTCGGTGGAGGAGACCATCAGCATCCTGCGCGGGCTCAAGGAGCGCTACGAGGTCCATCACGGGGTGCGCATCACCGATGCCGCGGTGATCGCCGCCGCGGCCCTGAGCCACCGCTACATCCCGGACCGCCGGCTGCCGGACAAGGCCATCGATCTGATCGACGAGGCGGCGGCCCGCCTGCGCATGGAGATGGACTCCAAGCCGACGGAGCTGGATGAGCTGGACCGCCGCATCCTGCAGCTGGAGATCGAGCGGGAGGCCCTGAAGAAGGAGCGGGACGAGGCCAGCCGGGAGCGCCTGATGGCCATCGAGCGGGAGATCGCCGATCTGCGGGAGAAGGCTGACGCCCTGCGCATCCAATGGGAGCGGGAGAAGACGGTCATCCAGGAGATCCGCCAGATCAAGGAGCGGATCCAGGGGACTCAGCATCAGATCGAGATGGCCGAGCGCCGGCTGGATTATGAGGAAGCTGCCCGCCTGCGCTACGGCGTGCTGCCCGATCTGGAGCGGCAGCTACGGGCAGCAGAGGAGCAGCTCAACGCCCTCAGCCGCGGCAAGCGGCTGCTCAAGGAGGAAGTGGACGCCGAGGACGTGGCCCGGGTGGTGGCCGCCTGGACGGGCATCCCGGTGGTCCGCCTGATGGAGGGGGAGACCGAGAAGCTCCTGCATCTGGAGGGGCGGCTCCACGAGCGAGTGGTGGGCCAGGACGAGGCGGTGCGGGCGGTGGCCAACGCGGTGCGGCGGGCCCGGGCCGGCTTGAAGGATCCCAACCGGCCCATCGGGGTGTTCCTTTTCCTGGGCCCCACGGGTGTGGGCAAGACCGAGCTGGCCAAGGCCCTGGCCGAGGCCCTCTTCAACGACGAGCGGGCCATGGTCCGCATTGACATGAGCGAATACCAGGAGAAGCACACGGTCAGCCGCCTCATCGGCGCCCCGCCCGGCTACGTAGGCTACGAAGAGGGCGGCCAGCTCACCGAGGCCGTGCGGCGCCGGCCTTACACCGTGGTGCTCTTCGACGAGATCGAGAAGGCCCACCCCGAGGTCTTCAATGTGTTGTTGCAGGTCTTCGATGAAGGACGGCTCACCGACGGCCAGGGCCGCACCGTGGACTTCAAGAACACGATCATCATCATGACCAGCAACATCGGCAGCCAGTGGATCAAGGAGCTCGCCGGGCAGGACGAGCGCAAGATGCGACAGCTGGTCCTCAGCGCCCTAGACCAGCACTTCCGGCCCGAGTTCCTGAACCGGATCGACGAGATCGTCATCTTCCACCCGCTGTCGATAGAACACCTGCGGCAGATCGTGGACATCCAGCTGCGGCGGCTGCAGGCGATGCTTGTCGAGCGGCGCCTGGCCCTGGAGGTGACTGAGGAGGCCAGGCAGTATCTGGCCACGGTGGGCTACGACCTGGTCTACGGCGCCCGGCCGCTGAAGCGGGCCATCCAGCGGGAGCTGGCTGACCCGCTGGCCGTGGAGGTTCTGAAGGGGAGCTTCCGCGAGGGCGATACAGTCCGGGTGGATCTGCGGGACGGCCGGCTGGTCTTCGAGCGGGCCGCTGCGTGAGCGCCGCCCCACGTGGTGGCCCTCATCCGTCTCATTCGATGGCGCAAAGGTCGCTTTTTGGTAGGAGGGGCTTTCGCTCCGAACTTCGGTCTTCGGTGATGTAAGGGCCGCGGCGGAAGACGCTCCTACGGGAGTGATGTGAGAGGGGCTTTTGCACGACGGACCTCCGCGAAGGGAAGGGCGCTTCCCTGGCGGTGCCCCTATACGGCGGGGGCGGCGACGAGACCTCGATGACGGTCTTCGGGCCCGGCTGGCGGACCGTCGGCCTCCGGGCCCCTTCCCCATCGGGCTCCTGGGCCGGGATGGCTCATGGCCCTGATCCGGGAAAGCGGCCGCGGAGCGTGGGGCGGATCCCTCCCCCGGCCGCTTTATTCTCTGGGCTCCGACGCCGGCGCTTGGATTATTTCACGGCCACCCGCACCGCTTGCACGATGCGGTGGGAACGGTAGCTCCGGGTGAGGGGATCATAGCCCTCACAGGTCATAAGGGTGAGCCAGTCGTCCTCCTTGTGTCGGAAGACCTCTCCGGCAGCGCCCGGCCCTTCGATCACCCTGTTCTCGCGGACCTCGTAGACGTGCGTGTAACCGGAAGCGCGGATGAGCAGGCGATCCCCGTATCGGAGGTCCCGGATTGAAGCGAATACCCCCGGAGTGTTATCGGCGTTCCACACGTGGCCGGCCAGCACGGTGTTGCCCGCCCGGGTAGGGAAGGCGCTGCCCTCCAGCCAGCCGACAGCGGCGCCCAGCCAGCGGACATCCCAGCGGTTGCCGGATCGAGGCACGCTGAGGATGGGAGCCGTGATGCGGAGCGCAGGGATCTCCAAGATCAGGTCCGTGGGAGCAGCGTGACGCTGAGAGAGGACTCCGGGCGCGGATCGAGCGGCCGATATGGAAAGCGTGACGCCCTTCGGAAAGCCGGTTTCCGGCAGAAGGACTCCCGCTGGGGCGGCGGGTGTCGGCGCGGAGGCCGGCGGCGTCGGCGTGGGGGTAGGATCCGGCGGTACGGGCGTCGGGGTTGGGGTAGGCGGTGGGGCCGTTTCTAAGATCACCTGGGCGACTTGGTAGCGCCCGTTTCGCGAGGCCATCGGGCGGGAGGAAGGGATGCCCGGGTCCGGCGCGACGGGGTGCGTGGAGGCGTTGCCATCGTAACTGAAGAGCGCGCTGCCGGTGGCGGCGCCATCGCTTGCGCTCACCGCATGGGGCGCGCAGTTCGTATAACTTCCGTTGTTATCTACGAAATCGCTCAGGATCAGATGCCAAGTGCCGACGTGGTTCAGCCGGAAGGGCCCATAGCCCAGGCCGTTGTCGGAGGGCCCCCATGCGCCGCCATCGTAGACCTGCAGGGGATAGGATGTGCCGCAGGCGGCGGAGGCGACGCTTCCAGCGCTGAGGACGGAGAGGGGGGTGTAGCTGCTGTCCAGAACCTCGACCGCGCCAAGCCATTCTTGCACCACGCGCCCCCGGGAGTTGCCGACGAAGGCATTGTTTGCGTTCAGTGCGGGAGGATCCTCGTCCTCATCCGCCTCGTTATCCACCCCGTGAATCCCAGCGCCCCCATTGTTTTGAAAGACGTTCAGGCGGATATCGAAGTCGGATACGGTGTCATCGCTGTAACCTGCCGGATCCCGATCGGACCCATAGTGAGGTTCCACACGGATGCCATCCAGGCGATTTCCGGTGATCTGGTTTTCCGTCGCGGCCCCGGAACCCCCCAGGATCAGGATGCCATTCCCCAGATTATTGCAGATAATACTTTCGTTTATCTGAACAATTTTTGACTTAACAACATATATACCATCACCGTTATTTTGGCAAATAAAGTTCTCTTTGATGAGCGTGTCATCGGGGCCATCGATGGTGGGTCCGATGGCAGGAAACGGAGAGGTGCCATAGTCGTTGATGACTGAAGTGCCACGTCCATTCCGTCGGATCCCGGCCGGAGTCTGGTTAAGTATAATTCGATTATTATTTGTTCCTTTCCCTACGATCTGAATTCCATCATAACGATGGCACTCAATCAGATTGCCGGGACCAATCTCGTTGTCGCTTGCGCTGTTGATGACAACAATACCCACGTTGTCACGCACTGGAGGTAGACGGCATGCGCCTGAATAGATATGATTGTTAGATATATAGTTGTTTGATGTGTTTTGGCCGCTTATTAGTATATTTTGATACGAATTGTAGGCAATTGTGTTGCCGCTGATTTGGTTCCCCGAGCTTCCTTCGACCAGCGCGATGCCGCTGTTCCCGTTGCCTAAGATCGCCGCGGGAGGGTCGCTGTCGGGACCCATCGACGTGTTGTCGGTTCCAATGTAGTTGTTCTGAACCGTGTTGTCGTGCGATGCGTATATCGAGATGCCTTCTTGGCCATTCGAAGAAATGGTAATCCCTCGTATTTGAATATTTCTTGATTGGAAGATCAGCACCCCCGCTGCCCCGTTGTTCCGAACCACGCCGTTCTGAATCGTTCCGCCGGAGACGCTTGCGAATTGGATGCCGGAGCCGTTCGCGTTGTTCTGGACCACTGTGTTCTCCAGCGTGACGCCGGGTTCCACGATGTTGATCAGTGGCGCACCGGCTCCAGCGTTGCCCTGCACGATGATGTTCCGGAGAACCGCTCCGTTTGCTCCGGATACAAAATTAAAGGCGGAATCCGTCGTGTTCCCAGCATCGATGGTGATGTTCCCGCCGCCGTCGATGGTCACGGCTTTATCCACCCAGTATCCCGCGCTCAGGGTGATGGCGATCACGCCCGAGACACTGAACGTAATGGTGTCGCCCGATGTGGCCGATGCGATGGCTGTCCGCAGGGTGCACTGCCCGGCAATGGTGCAATTGCCCCAAGAATCATCCAGGCTATCGACGGTCCATGTTGTAATCGCCCGGACCGGCTCGCCAGGTCGGATGCTGAGAAGGAGCGTCAGGATCAGCGCCGGCAGGATCCTCGAGAGGGTTTTCATCCCGCGCGGCATAAGGACCCCCTGCCTTCAGGGTTTGGATTCAATACAATACGATGTAGAAGCCCAGAAGGCAAAGGCCCTCGGCGAGGTCAGGCGGATCTCTTGGGAGGGCATCATGCTATGGCCCCCGAGTGCTCCTCTAAATGAGCGGGAGAAAGATCCTGGGTCTCACGACCTCGAGGGTGAGGTTCAGCGCGTGCATCCCTGCTTCATAGGCCGCTTGGGTGGCCGGCCGCGCGTGATAGCAGACGTCCGCTGGGACGTCGGGGTCTGAGCGCTTCAGATCGAGGCGGTAGCACTCCGCTTCGGGGGGCGCCGGCACGGCGTAGGCGTAAGCCACCGGACCCTCCTCCGGCGCCGGCCCATAGAAGGCTTTCTCTAGGATCTGCTCCACTTGCACGTCATCTTCCCGCCGGAACACCCGGATGAGGGCCTTCGGGTTGTAGATCCCTCTGAAGCCCGGGTTCTCCCGCTCGAGGGCCACCTGCAGGGCAGCGCCGGCCTGGACCCAATCCGGCAGGAGCGTCGCCCGGCGGAGATGCAGCCGGCCGCCCAGGTCCCGCTCCAGGGCCTGGAGGAGGCTGCCGTCGCCGAAAGGCCGGGCAGCCAGCCATTGGATGAAGTCCGGATGATAGCCGAGGTTCATGTTGTTGAAGCGGAAGCGGCGGAACTGCGCGTACACGTAAGCAGCGGGATCTTCTCCCGGAGGGATGTAAGGGACGGAGGTGCACGTCTCGCCGCCCATCACCGTGTAACGGCTGTCCAGGCTCCAGTATTCCTTCTCCCGTTCCTGCAGAGGGCCCGGCGTGTAGAAGTAAGTCCCGTGGTCATCCAGCGAAGCCAAGAAGCAATCGTTTTGCCCGCCAATGCGGGCTTTGAGGGTGTTCCGATGCGCCTCCGCAGCGGTGAGGGGGACGAAGGCGGTCGGGTAGGTCCCCTCCTCCCCACCGGCGGCCAGCTCCAGCAGCTTGGCCTTGGTCATGGGATAGCGCACCGCCACCAGACGCCCGGGCACCGCATCCAGAAGCGCCTCCACAATCTGCAGGCTTTTCCGGTTGGGCAGCTTGCGGTCGTAGTTCATCCGGCCGCACGGCGGCTGGGCCCCTTCCGAATGGCCGGGCAGGGGGTCCAGGAGGGTGGCTTCCGGGCTGGCGGAATGCCGTTCCCCCCAGGGGTGATCCGGCCTGCCTCCAGGCAAGCGATGGCTCCCTTGGCGGGCCGCAGGATCGGTCCCAGCTGAGCGAGGTGCGCCCGGATGCGCGCCAGGGGCGGATCGCGGTGGGCGGCCGTCTCGCTGTTCTCCTCGGGCCGGTAGGCGAAGCAGGGGATCAGTCGGACCCCCGCGGCGCGGGCGGCCGAGAGGTCCTGCGCCACCGTGGCCAGCAGCGGGTCGGGCAGGGCCTCCTGGTCCGCGTAGGCGTGCAGATCATACGTGCGTTGGATCAGGCGGATGCGGAACCCCCGGGGCCTGCGCCCAGGCAATCTTGCCCGCGGCATCCCGGACGGGCTCGTCAGGGTAATAACTGTCCGCCGCGAACTCGCGATCGGGGTTGGGGTGGGCGGTGGGGTCCGGTTCGAAAACGGCGGCGGCGGGAGGCGCTGTCGTCCGCGACAGCATGGGGAAAGGGGCCGCGCGGGCGGCCCACAGGCCGGAGAGGGCGATCCGGAAGAATCGGGCCAGGATCCGGGGGCGCATGCGTTCCTTCCGATGCGACGCCGATCAGGGGGACTTCAGGATCAGCGGAAGATAGACACAGGTTGAGGCCCCTCGGAACCGCCGCGCGAATTCCGCGGCCAGATCCAGGGACCCGTAGCCGTTCCCCTTCATCGGCCCGTAACGCATGAACGCGAACAGCCGCAGGCCCTGGCTCCGCATGGCGTTCAGCCAGGCCGGATCCATCATGCGAAGCAGGTCCTCCTGCATCACGTCCAACCGCTCGGCGTAGGGCAGGCCCGGGTTGTAATGAGCCATCCCGATGGGCTTGCCGTAGCGCTGAAAGAATTCCACGTTCATCCGGATCTGGTCGGGGTTCCCCAGCCCGCCGTTTTCGTGGGCTCGTCTCTCGATCATGCTCTGGAAGAAGATCCAGTCCGAGTGATGGATCACCGGGTCGAAGATCTGGATGAAGCTGCGCCCGGCTTTCTCATCGGGCGTGTTCACGTCGAAGGTGGCCAGCCAGCCGCCGAAGCCGAGGCCCACCTGGGCCCGGGGGCAACGGCTCCGGAGGATGGCGAAGGCCTGTAGGAGGCGGGGGATCAGGCGATCGTAGTATTCCCGGGTGATCCCGTTGTAGCGATCCGAGTAGGCCAGGGGGTTGCCGCAGGAGGGATCGTAACGGCAGGCGGGGTAAGTGGAGAACTCGGTGGCCAGGACGAAATACACCGTTCGAGGGTAGTCGGCGAGCAGGCCGGCCAGTTCGTCCAGGTCCTGGAGGAACTGCTCGCTGATGTGGTAGTTCCCGAGGGTCGGGGGGCCGTAATACGGGTTCTGGCCGTCGTAGTTCTCCCAGGTGATGATCATCAGCTCGTAGCCCCGGGCGCCCCAGCGGGCGAAGCGCCCGGCCTGATGCCAGTGGCGGAAGTAGGAGAGGTCCCCGCGGGGGGTGGAGCCGTCCAAGTAGCCGTTGAACCAGGCGCAGGCGATGTCGGGGCGGAGGGCGTCCCGGACAGGTGGGGCCTCAGGGTCTTCACCGTCGAGCAGACGCCCCGGGTCTTCCCCCAGGCCGATGCGGAAGGGGCTCGGGCAGCGGGCTGGGGGTTCAGCGGCCCGGGACGTGGAGGTCGCGGAGAGGACGAGGGCGCCGGCGGCGAGCTGGAGCAGGCGACGTCGAGTGATCCCCGGTCTCATCGGCATTCTCCTGCAAGCAGATCCGTTCCGCATCCGTCCAGCGTTCCCACGGATCAGATACGAGCAAGGAGGAGACTCAGAAAGATGATGAAGGCAAGCGCGCTCCCTGCGGCACACACGGTCCCATAGAAGAGAAGTCTGAGGCCGAAAGCAGGCGGACGGATACAGGCGCCGTGTCGCGCATCACGGATGGGTTGGGGATTTCTCGATCAGACCTTCGGTCAGCTGCTGGATTTGCTCCTTTCTCAAAGAAATCCTCCCCAGCAGGGCTTGCACGTAATCCGATCGGAGGATGCGCAGGATAGCGGGCCCGACCTCTGGATCCAGCCGGATGGCATCCTCTTTGCTCTTTCGCTGGATGCCTCGCCCCTGCATCACGTGGAGGAAGTCGAGGAGAAAGGCTTTGGGGATCCATGGTTTCGAAGCCGGGGACGGGTTGGCTCCTCAGCCGGCCGAACAGCTCTTCGCTTGTGATCCAGCGGGACGGGTCCTCCTGGTGGATGCTTTCCAGCTCCTCGAGGATTCGCTGATATCGTTCATCGAAAAGGGTTTTGAGGACATAGATTTCTCTGAATTCGAACTGACTTGGATCCCGGCTGAACGGTTGAAGATACTTTCCTTGCTCGCTTGGGTTGGAGATGAAGGTGTAGTAGAGGCGGTTGATGAAGCCGCTTAGGTAGGCGACCTGGAAGAGGGCGGCGTTGAGGGGGTTGGCGCCGCCGGTGATGTTGGCCCAGATATGCTTGCCCTCTTCTCGCGGGGGGTGGAACCTCAAGGTGGCCTTTGCGACAGCCTCAAAGCAGGCGGGGAAATTGTTAACATCCACCTTGCAGCAATAGATATCTATGTCTCCGATCTCTTTTTTGACAAAATAAGTCACAATTTCTAACGTATTATGTTTATTTCTTGGCCACGTTTTCCGGACATTAATGGTCATATAGTCGTTGTGTTCCGAGGGCATGGATTTTTCGTTTCCGCTAGCGACTTCAGGGGATGTGAACAGCACGATCCCTTCGATGATATCTCCGTATATATCCTTGTACTGCTGAGCGTATTCGTGTTTCAAGTATGCGAGGCCACTGGTCACTGCGCCCGGCGATTTTCCCAGTCCGGCGAAGTGGAAGATGCCCACAGGAGGCCTCCTGTGCGCTGTGGGCTTGCCTTTCCGTGCCTTTTCAATGCCGCCATGGGGTTCCCGCTTCCGGGCTTTGGATCAAAAAGAATAAGGCGGCGCAGTCCGGTTTCAATGCCACCACGGCGTTCCTGCTTCGCGTGCTGCGGATGCCGCCGGTGTGCGGGACGGATCTTGTTTCAATGCCACCACAGCGTTCCTGCTTCCTCCACGGCGTCCCGAACGCAGACGCCGGGAAGATAGGTTTCAATGCCACCACGGCGTTCCTGCTTCGTCCGAGCTTTCTTCCGCTGGGCCGTCCAGGAGGGCAGTTTCAATGCCGCCACGGCGTTTCTGCTTCGACCTGGTGGCCCAGGCCAACGCGCCTGTGGAGTGAGTTTCAATGCCACCACGGCGTTCCTGCTTCGCAAAATGGCCGCCATCCGAGCGAAGATCGAAGCCCTGTTTCAATGCCACCACGGCGTTCCTGCTTCTGGCCCTATTTATACCACAGGATGA
>JAGHYO010000044.1 GCA_017743605.1 Thermoflexus sp.
CCCTCAAAGGGCGAATCCATGGAACATGGCCCTCTCTGTGCTATACTGTAAAAGAAAGGAGGGGAACCTGGCTGAGGCGACGCCGATGGCGATCATCCTGCTGATCCGGCATGCGGCCAACGACGCCATGGGCAAATGGCTGGCGGGGTGGACGCCGGGGGTGCACCTCAACGAGGTCGGGCGTCGGCAGGCGGAGGCGCTGGCGGAGCGCGTGGATCCGCTCCCCATCCGAGCGATCTACAGCAGCCCCCTGGAGCGCGCGCTGGAGACCGCCGAGCCCCTGGCCCGCCGAAAGGGCCTGGAGATCCAGATCGTCCCGGAGCTGGGGGAGGTGCGCTACGGGGACTGGACGGGCAAGTCCCTGAAGCGGCTGCGCCGCCAAAAGGCTTGGCAGCGCCTCGTGAACACGATCAGCCGGGCCTGCTTTCCAGGCGGGGAAGCGATGGTCGACCTCATCGCCCGGGCCACTCGCGCCGTGGAGACCATTGCCGCCCGCCACCCCCGGGACGTGGTGGCCTTGTTCACCCACGCCGATCTCATCCGGGCCGTCACGGCTTACTACCTGGGCATGCCGCTGGATCTCTACCATCGCTTGATGATCGCGCCGGCCTCGGTGACCATCTTCTGGCTGGCTGAGGGGCCGCCGCTGCTCCTGCGATTGAACGACACCGGCCCCCTGCAGTGGCCGCTGAAGGATCTCGCCGATCTCTCGAAGGCGCGCAAGCGCTGATCCGGACTCGGCCCCTAACCTTTCCGGGAAGGCGAGACGGAGATGCCACAGCTGATCTACGACCTGCAGCCGGTGGATCGAATCACCGCGGATGCGGTGGGCGAGCCTGGACGGCGGACGTTCTACATTCAGGCCCGCCAGGAGGACATCCTGGTCACCATCCTCTGCGAGAAGGAGCAGGTGCGGTCCCTGGCTCATTCCCTGGAAGAGCTTCTGGAGGAGATCAACGAGAAATACCCCCGTCCCCTGGGACCGGAGCCCGATGAATCCGAGCTGCAACTGGAGGAGCCCCTGGAGCCCCTGTTCCGGGCCGGACGCATGGGGCTGGGCTACGAACCCCGCGGGGACTGGGTGGTCCTGGTGATCCAGGAGCCGGTCGAGGAAGATCAGGACCCGGATCGGTTGCGGGTGGTCCGTTTCTGGGCCACCCGGGAGCAGATGCATGCCCTCAGCCGCCACAGCGTCGACGTGGTCGCCCGGGGTCGCCCCATTTGCCCGCTGTGCGGCCGCCCCATTGACCCCGAAGGACACATCTGTCCTCGCTGCAACGGCAAGGCGGTTGTGTTCTGAGTGCCCCCGATCTGAGAGTCAAAGGATCGTTGCAGGAGCAGCCGAAGATGGCGACCCGTCGCCCTCGCCCTGGGACTGCGCGGCGCATCCCGGATCCCCTCCCTCCGAAGACCCCCAAGGAGATCGTCCTGCGCTGGCTGCGGGAAGGGAAGATCCATCTCCTCGGGCTGATCCCATGGGGCTCCAACGCCACCTTCTTGGTCGCCGTGAGCGACCGGGAACAGACGGGCCTGGCGGTCTACAAGCCGCAACGCGGGGAGGAGCCCCTCTGGGATTTCCCCCGCGGCACTCTCTGTTATCGAGAGGTCGCCGCCTACGTGGTCAGCGAGGCCCTGGGCTGGGGGCTGGTGCCCCCCACGGTGCTGCGGGAGCAGGGGCCGTATGGGCGGGGAGCCCTGCAGCTCTATATCGACGCGGACCCCGAGGAGAACTACTTCACTTTCCGGGAGGATCTTGCGCTGCAGCCCACGCTGATGCGCCTGGCGGCCTTCGATCTGATCGCCAACAACGCCGACCGGAAGGCGGGCCATTGCCTGCGGGACCGCGACGGGCGGATCTGGGCCATCGACCACGGGATCTGCTTCCACGCTGAACTGAAGCTGCGGACGGTGATCTGGGATTACCGGGGGCAACCGATCCCCGAGGACATCCTGGAGGAGCTCCGGGCTTTCGATCGGCGCCTGCGGGAGGACGAAGGGTTGCGGGCGGAGCTGGCCGCCCTGCTGCACCCGGCGGAGATCGCGGCCCTGGAGCGACGGACGGCGGCCCTACTGGAGCGTCCGGTCTTCCCCCACCCCGGGCCCTGGCGTTCGGTGCCGTGGCCGATGATCTGAGGCTCATCCTCGCCGCGCGATCACCACCCGGACGGCGTGCTGCTCGTCGGTGCCGTCGGGGAAGGTGCCCCCCAACAGCCGGCCCGTCCCGCGGGGTTGCGTCCGGCCGTCGCGCTGCACCACCCGCGCCCGCAGGACGTGCTCCCCTTCCTCCGGGCGCTCCCAACGATAACGCCAGACCGTCCAGACGTAGGGGGTGGGCCCTCGGATGAGCGCGGCCTCCACCCACGTTCGGCCGTCATCCGTGCTGACCTCCACCCGCTGGATCCCCACCGGCCCGGAGAAGGCAATCCCGTACATCTCCAGCGGTTGCGGTGGGAGCATCCCTGGCCGCGGCGCGTCGATGCGGGAGTTGGGCTGGATGACGGCCTCCTTCGACCAGCCCTGGGCCTCCCAGTAGCCGATGTGCTCCCCACGGATCAGCTCGATGCGAGTGATCCACTTCGGCTGCTTCATGCCATAACGGCCCGGCCACAGGCCCCGCAGCGGGAATCCGTGCTCCAGGGGCAGGACCTCCCCGTTCATCATGTAGGCCAGCAAGGAGTGGGGATCCCCGGCCAGCTCCACCGGGATGCTGGTGTGATATCCGTCCGCAGCGTAGAGGACCACTTCCCGGGCGGTGGCGCGGGCCCCAGCCATGGCCAGGAGATCCGCCATCCGGATCCCTTTCCACACCGCGTTGCCGATGAGGTCCCCGCCCACCGGGTTGCTGATGCACTCCAGGGTGCGCATCTCGATGACCGCCGGCATGGCCAGGAGGTCCGGATACGTCAAGCGGAGGGGGCGCTCGACCTCCCCGGTGATCTCCAGGGTCCAGGTCTCCACGTCCACCCGGGGGATGGTGCTGTATTGCACTTCGTAGAACTCCCGGGTGGGCGTGATAGGCACGGGGGAATCGATCTCCCAACGCTCCGGGCCCGGGAGCCGGACCGGGATGCGGGTGGGCGGAGGCGTAGCTTCGGAAGCGGCCTCCGGCAGAGGGAGCCGCCGGGCGCAAGCGGCCACGGCCGCCCCGATCGCCCCGCCCGCCAGCCATCGCAATACCTCCCGCCGCCGCCATCGCATTGCGGATCCTCCCATCACGCGAGAGTGACGATCCGTTCGGCCAGCTCCTCCGGCGTGCGGGCCGGGGCCAGGCAGCGATCTCCCAGGCACACATAGGCGATCGGGAGCCCGTCGGTGGCGAAGCCCTGGGCCCGAATGGCTGACGCGTCCCGCTCAGGGTCCATCGGCGCCACCACCCGATGGAAGAGATCCCCCCGCCAAGCCGCTGCCAGCAGGCGCTGCGTCGCGGGATCCGTTAGCAGGCCGATCACGTGGATCCGCACCGGCTCGGTGATGGCTCGATAGACGGCCAGCCCGTAGGGCGCCGCCGCGAAGTCGTATTTCACGTAGTCCTGCTCGAAGGCCAGCAACGTCCGCTCGGCGATCTTCCGCGCCTCCCGGTCGCCGGTGAGATCGTGAAGGGCCAGGTAGAACTCCGCAGCGACCGCGTTCTCCTCCATGGGCTTCTGCCGGATCCGCAGGGCCCCGATGGCCCGGGGATCCTCCGGGCGGTCGAAGAAGCCGCCGCCCTCTGGATCGGCGAGCGCGGATTCCAGATACGGGCGTAGCTGAAGGGCGCGCTCGATGAAACGCCGCTCTCCCGTCCGCTGGAAAGCGGCCAGGGCGGCCCGGGCATAGTGGACTTGATCCCCCAGCAGCGGGGGGACGCCCTTCGCGTCTGCCCGCTCCCCATGGATGTCTACGTAGTGGATCAGCGCGCCCGCCGAGGCATCAAAGGTCAGCGCCCACACAGCGTCCAGGTTCCGGAGGGCGATCTCCCGCCATCGGGGCTCCCCTAACAGGTCGGCGGCGACGAGCAGGGCCAGGGCCATCTGGCTGTTCCAGTTGGCGTAAGCCGTGCGATCCAGCGTCGGCGGGGGTCGTTGCGCCCGCTCCCGACGGGACAGGGCGTAGTATTCCTCATCGGCATCCTGGCTCCCCCAGAAGACCCCCCGCTCGGGATCATAGAGGGTCCGCTCCACATAGCCCAGGGCCTTCACCGCTGGCTCCTGAAGCCCCTGGTCCCGGAGGACCTCCGCGGCGTAGAGGTAGAGCGGGATCAGGCGAGCATGGTCCTCCAGCATCTTCTCGAAGTGGGGGAGGCTCCAATCGCGGGTGGTGGAGTAGCGGAACCATCCGCCCTCCACGTGGTCGTACATCCCGCCGGAAGCCATCCCGTGGAGGGTGCGACGGACCATCTCCGTGAGCCGCTCGTCCCGGCGGCCGCGGACGTATTCCACCAGGAGGAGCAGGCTGGCTTCGGGGTGGGGGAACTTGGGGGCCTCGCCGAAGCCCCCGTAGACCGGATCGTAGGCCCGGGCGATCAGCCCGATCAGGTGCATGGGGATGGCCCACGACAGCTGGGCGCCGGGCCGGGCTATGGGGCGGGTGGCCTCCTGCCGACGGCGGGCGATCTCCTGGGCCCGCCGCTGGATCTCAGGGCGGTTGCTCCGGTAATACTGGAGCACCTGGAGGAGGACCTGCCGCATCTGCATGGGGGGGATGTAGGTGGCCCCGGCGAGGATCTCCCCATCGGAGGTGAGGAAGGCCGTGGTGGGCCATCCGCCCATGTTGTAGCGGGCGTTGATGTCCGGCCGACGGTCCGTGTCCACCCGGATGGGGATGAAATAGGTGTTGATGAGCTCGGCGATCTCAGGGTCCGAATAGGTTCCGGTGTGGGTGGGATCGCCGGGGATGCCTCGGTCCATCACATGGCACCAGTGGCACCAGGTGGCCGAGATGCTGAGGAGGATGGGCTTGTCCTGCTCCTGCGCCTCCCGGAAGGCCTCTTCACCCCACTCCCGCCACTGCACCGGCGTCTCCCCCATGACTCCTCCCGAACGTCCGGTCCGCGCCGCGCGGTCTTTGATGGCGAACCCCTCGTCGGTTTCATCATAAAAGCCTGGGGGAAGGGGCGCAACTTTCCAGAACGATCTCCAGAGCTCATCGGGAGCCCCCCGGATCGTCTCCCTCGCGAGGATCCTTTTCCGCACACCGTTCCGCAAGCGATCCCGATGGCGAGAAATCGGGTGGGTTCGAGGGGTTCCTTCCTCTCGGTTATAATGAGGGCCGAAGCGGGTGGCGGGAGGTTTCGCATGCCTTCTCCGTTCCCGGGCATGGACCCTTATCTGGAGCGGCCGGATCTGTGGCCGGATTTCCATAGCGATCTGGCTTCGGAGATCCGAGCCCGGTTGAACCAGCGGATCACGCCGCGTTACTTCGCGCGCCTGTCGGTCTCGATCACCTACGAGGTGGTGGAGATCGGGGAGACCCATATCGTGCGGCCGGACGTGTCGATCCACCGGCTTTCCCCTTCTTCGGAGACCGGGACCTCCGTGGCCATCCCGCCGGCTCCGGCGAAGAGCCGGATCCCCCTGGAGGTGCCGTTGCGCCTTTACGGCGTCGAGATCCGCAAAGCGGACACCGGGCAGCTGGTCACGGTGATCGAGATCCTCTCGCCGGTGAACAAGCGGGTCGGGCACGAGGCCCATGCAGATTACCTGCGCAAGCGGCGGGACCTGTTGCGGTCCGCCGTTCACCTCATGGAGATCGATCTGCTGCGAGGCGGGGAGCGCCCGCCCCTGGAGGACCCGGTGCCTCCCGCTCCGTATTACGTGGTTCTCAGCCGGGCGGATCGCCGGCCGACGGTGGAGGTGTGGCCGATCCGATGGGCGGATCCCCTGCCGGTGCTGCCGGTTCCCCTCCTCGAGCCGGATCCGGATGCGCCGCTGGATCTGGGGGCGGCGGTGGCGACGGTCTACGAGCGCGGCGCGTATGGGGTGCAGATCGACTACCGCCAGCCCCCTCCGCCGCCTCCTCTCTCCGAGGAAGAGATGGCCTGGCTGGACGCTCGACTGCGGGAGCTGGGATATCGTTAATCCTCCGAGCTCGACGGGTTCCGGAAGACCCCACAGCGGCTGCGGATTGACACAATTCTGGAAGGCGCTTATAGTGCTAAAGCGCTTTACAAAAGCACTTGACGCGTGAAAAGGACTGCATGGCGGGCGGTCCGTTGTGCATCTTGTGAGCAGGAGGGATGCGATGCGGATCCGGTGCTGGAGGATCCTTTTGCTAACTCTGTGGGCGCTGGGGGTGGGGTGTCGGCCGACCCCGCGGTCGACTCCGACGTTGCCGCCGCCGTCGCCGACCCCGACGGAGGCCGTTGAGGAAGCCCCCCTCTACCTGGCGCTGATCTGGCATCAGCATCAACCCTTCTATCCGAAAGACCCCCAGACGGGCCTGTATACCCGGCCGTGGGCCCGGGTGCATGCCACCAAAGACTACTACGATATGGCCGCCATCCTGCGGGAATACCCCAACGTCCACGTGACCTTCAATCTCACCCCCGTTCTGATCCGCCAGCTGGAGGATCTAGCGGGGGGCGCGAAGGATGTCTACTGGGCCCTCTCGGAGAAGCCTGCGGAGGCGCTCACGGAGGACGAGAAGCGCTTCCTCCTGCGGCGTTTCTTCGACGCCAACTGGGAGCGGGTGATCCCCCGCTTCCCGCGCTATCGGGAGCTCCTGGAGAAGCGAGGGCGCTCGGCTGACCCGGCGGCCATCGAGCGGGCCCTGGCCTCCTTCACCGTGCAGGACTTCCGGGATCTCCAGGTGCTCTTCAACCTGGCCTGGATGGACCCGGACTTCCTGGCCCGGCCGCCCCTCGCGGATCTGGTCCGCAAGGGCCGGGATTTCACCGAGGCCGACAAACCGGTGATCTTCGAGGAGACGCGGCGCATCCTGAAGGAGATCCTTCCGCTTCACAAGGCCCTTCAGGAAGCCGGACAGATCGAGGTGACCACCACGCCGTATGCCCATCCCATCCTCCCCCTGCTGATCTACTCGGATCTCGCGCGGGTAGGGAACCCCGAGGCTTTGCTGCCGGATCCACCGTTCATCGCTCCGGAGGACGCTCGGGAGCATTTGCGCCGCGCGGTGGCCCTCTATGAGGCGCACTTCGGCCGGCCGCCCCGGGGCCTGTGGCCGGCGGAAGGGGCGGTCGCCCAGCAGATCGTCCCCATGGTCGCCGACGCCGGATTCCTCTGGATGGCCTCTGGGGAGCCTGTCCTCGCTCGTTCTTTAGGGTTGACCGGCTTCACCCGCGACGCCCGGGAGACGGTGGAGGAGGTGGATCTGCTCTATCGCCCCTACCGGCTCTCGGATCCTCAGGGCCGGCCGCTGTTTGTCGTGTTCCGAGACGGTGTGCTCTCCGATAAGATCGGCTTCACCTACTCGGGGATGCCCGGGGAGGCCGCGGCGGAGGACTTCATCCGACGCCTGGAGAACATCCGGGAGAAGGCGCGGGCGAAAGGGGCGCAGGGCCCCCTCCTGGTCTCCGTGATCCTGGACGGCGAGAACGCCTGGGAATACTACGAGAACGACGGCAAGGCCTTCCTGCACGGGCTTTACCGGCGGCTGAACGAGAGCCGGACCATCCGCACGGTGACGCCTTCGGAGTTCCTGCGGATGTTCCCGGAGGCCGCGCGGCCGCTCCCGAAGCTCTTCCCCGGGGCGTGGTTCAGCCCGAATTACGACACCTGGATCGGCGAGGCGGAGGAACGGGAGGCGTGGACCGCGCTCCGGCGGGCTCGGGAAACTCTGCGGGGTTATGAGGAAGGACGCAAACAGGCCGCCTCGGAGGCCCTGGAGCGGGCGCGGGAGGCGATGCTCCTGGCGGAAGGGTCGGACTGGTTCTGGTGGTATGGGGCTGATCAGGACAGCGGGCAGGATGATTACTTCGATGGTGCTTTTCGCGCGTTGCTCCGCCAGGTCTATGGGGCCCTGGGGGAGGCCGTCCCGGATTCCCTCGCCGTCCCCATCGTCCCGCCGCCGGTGGCGGAGCCTGCCGCGCCCTTCACCGGACCCTCCACGCCGGTCCCGGACGGCCAGGTGGCCCCTCAGGAGTGGGACGTGGCCGCCCGATACGAGGGGGCGGATCCGGCGCTCCGAGGGTTCTGGATTGGGGCGGATCGAACCCATTTGTATGCGCGCGTGGATGGGGCCTGGGAGGGAGACGTGGCGCTCGGGTTCTACATCGCTGCCCCTGGAGGAGCCGGGCGCTCCGGTTTCTCCGCCCTTCCGACTGGACCACGTGTCCCACTGGGGTTCGGAGCGACCCATGCGGTTCGGGTGGTCCGCGAGGGCAAGAAGGTGACGGCCGAGCTCCTTCAGGCGACGCCGGATGGGGAATGGGCGCCGGCTCCCGGTGAGCTCTCGGTGCGACTGGGGGAGGGGACGCTGGAGCTGGGGCTGCCCCAAAAGGCCCTGGGGAGCCTGCAGGCGGGCGATTCGCTGCTCTGGGCGGTGGTGGCCTCGCGGCCCCAGGGGGCGGCGCGGATCCCCGCCTCCGGCGTGGCCCGCTTTCCGATCCCGGATTTCGGCCTCGCTCAGGTCATCCTGGACGTCGAGGATCCGGAGGGGGACGATCACGGGCCGGGGAGCTACACCTATCCCACGGATCCGGTGTTCCTCCCCCAGGTCTTCGATCTCAAGCGGTTCCAGGTCGGGGAGGAGGGGGAGGATCTGGTCTTCCGCTTTGAGTTCTACGGCCCCATCCCGAACCCCTGGGGCTCCCCGAACGGCCTGGCGCTGCAGACCATTGATATCTATATCGACCGGGATCCGGGGAAGGGGACGGGCGCCCGCCTGCTGTTGCCCGGCCGGAACGCGGCCCTGGCGGAGGGATTCGGATGGGACATTGCCCTGTGGGCGGAAGGGTGGACGCCCGGTGTCTACGCTCCGGATGAGCAGGGGAAGCCCAAGCCGGTCCCGGGGGCTTCTTTGCGCATCGCGGTCAACCCGAACCAGCGGACGGTGCTCCTGCGGGTGCCCCGGCGGATCTTCGGGGCGGGTTTTGATCCGCGGCAGGCCGCCTACCTAGCGGCGGTGCTGAGCCAGGAGGGGTTCCCCTCGCCGGGGGTGTGGCGGGTGCGGGACGTGCTGCCGCAGGCGGCCCAGTGGCGGCTGGGTGGGGGGCCTGCGGATACCAATCACACGCGCATCCTGGATCTGGCCTGGCCGGCGGGGCGGTCGCCCACCCAGGAGGCGTTGCTTTCCGCTTACCGGCCTTCCCAGGAGCCGAATCTCGACCGCCTGGGCCCCGACGACTTCGCCCAGCTCCCGATGCTCCGGCCGGAAGGCCGCTGAGGGCGGATCCGCTCCCTCCGAAAAGATTCTCCGCCGGGATGCCCGTGGAGGGGGACCGCTTTCTGCGGTCCCCCTCGCTTTCCGTTCACCCGGCTATTCCAGGTAGCGCGCAACCTGGGGGGCCTCTAAAAGCAACCCACCGTCGTGATCCCACAGCTCCATGAACGCGCTAAAGGCGTGCCGATCGTAAGCATCCGGATGCCATGCTTCCATGCGGAGATCGGAATCCTCATCGGCGTAGAAGCGGGCGAGGACCGCCCGGGCATTCAGGGTGTTGATCATATTGAGATATCCTTGTCGATCTCGCTTGGCCTCATCGGCGCACGTGAAAAAGGAGGCGATCAGGATCCCGCCTCCCACCGGTTTCATGACGATGTTGAACTTGCGGGGATGCCTGGCGAAGATCAGCTCGCCCTCGCGAGCGACCTCATAACCCAGGAACTGGAGATGCTCGGCCATCTGATCCAGCGCGCCCGCGCTCATCGCTCACCTCCTCCGGGTTGATGGCGATCCGGGGTGTCCGTCGTTTCGAAGCGGCTCCCGGCGGTTCCGCTCCGGATGGGGGTGGCTTCAATCGAAGCGGAAACGCCACACGCCGAGGCCGAAGAAGGCCGCCGCGAACGCCGTCAGGGCCCCCACTTTGGGCCAGACCTCCCGCAGCCCGTATCCGCGCACCAGCAGATCCTGATAGGCGTCCAGCGCCCAGGCGTGGGGCGTGAGGAGACCGAGCGTCCGGAGCCAGTCCGGCATGATGAAGCGGGGGACGAAGCAGCCGCCGAGGGCGGACATGGTCAGCAGCAGCAGGACGGTGAGGCCGCCCGCCTGGGCCTCGGTGCGCACCAGGGCTGCGACCAGCATGCCCAGCCCGGTGGCGGCGGCCGCGACGGCCAGGCTCACTGTGACCAGGGCGAAGGGGGAGCGCCCGAGGCTCAGGCCGAACAGCCAGCGGGAGGCTCCGAGCATGATGGCGATCTGGATCAGGTTGATGAGGTAATAGGGCAGCAGCTTCCCTGCCAGCATCACCGCCCGGCTCAGCGGGGCGGCCAGCAGCCGGCGGAAGGTCCCCTCGCGCTTTTCCTGCAGCACCGATGCAGTTAGCAAGCTCACGATCCAGAAAACGCCGTAGATGGTGTAGCCGGGGACGTTTTGCTGGAAGGCGTTGGGAAGCTTCTCCACCCGCATCCCGGGCGGGGCCGTTCGCTCCAGGGTGATCACGGGCTCCTCTCCACCGAGCAGGCCGCCGGACATGGCCTCCTGAGCCCTGGCTTTGAACGCCTCGCGTTGCTCCGGAGGGATCTGGGGCGCCAGCTGCGTGAAGAGGTAGTCCAGCCCCCGGGGCATCATCGCGGTGTAGGTGCTTCGCTCGATCAGGCCCTGCAGCGTGCCCAGGACGGGCTCGACGAACTGGCTGGAGGTGGCCGGGTCTACGATGGCCAGGACCGGGGTGCGGCGCGGCGCGGCGCCCGGAAGCTGCTCCAGGACTTCGGAGAAATCCGGTGGGAAGACCAGGGCCAGGCTGCGCTTTCCCTCAATGATCAGCTTCTCCGCCCTCTCCCGGGTCAGGGGCTGGCCCTCCCAGGCCGTTTCCACCCGGAAGGCTTCCATTTCGTCCAGCTGCCGGATGATCGCTGTCGCTCGGGTTCCCTCGTCCTGATTCACCACGAGGATCGGGATGGGGTCCTTGCCGCGCTCAAACAGGCCGCCCAGGGCGTAGCTCATCACCACAATGAACATGAAGGGCTGCAGGAAGATCAGCGCCACCGCCCCGGGATCCTTGAAGAAAACCTTGAGGTCCTTCCAGGTGAAGGCCAGGATCTGGTTCAGCATGGCGCGTCCTCCTAATCGCGCAGCCGCTTGCCCGTGAGGTGCAGGAAGACGCTCTCCAGGTTGGGCTCCAGCACCTCCAGGGAGAGGATGGGGATATCGCGGGCGTTGCACAGTTCGATCAGCTCCAGGAGGGCCGGACAGGCGGCGCGGGTTTCGATGCGGAGTCGCCTGTCCCGGGAGGAGGCCGCCTGCACGTGGGGCAGGGCGCGGACGGCGGGCAACAGATCCTCCACGTGTTCCGCCGCCACCTCCATGTGGATGACCCCGCCACCCAGCAGGCCGATCAGCCCCCTGGGCGTGTCCAGAGCCAGGATGCGCCCCTCGTCCATGATCGCCACCCGGCCGCAGAGCCGCTCGGCCTCTTCCATGTAGTGGGTGGTGTAGAGGATGGTCATCCCCTCGCTCCTCAGCCGCTCGATGTGCTCGAAGATGAAATTGCGCGATTGGGGGTCCACGCCCACAGTGGGTTCGTCCAGGAGGAGGAGGCGCGGCCTGTGGATGAGGCCGGCAGCGATGTTCAAACGGCGCTTCATCCCGCCGGAGAAGGTGCGCACGGCGTCCCCGGCGCGATCGCGCAGCCCCACCAGGTCCAGCACGGCGGCGATGCGTTCCTTGAGGGCTGTTCCCCGCAGGCCGTAGATCCGGCCGAAGAAGGCCAGGTTGTCCCAGGCGCTGAGGGTGGGATAGAGGGCCAGCTCCTGGGGGACGAAGCCGATGAGCGGTCGGATCCGATCCGCTTCTCGCCGCAGATCATATCCGCAGATGAGAACCTGCCCTTCGTCCGGGGGGAGCAGGGTGGCCAGGATGGAGATCAGCGTCGTCTTGCCAGCCCCGTTCGGCCCTAGCAGGCCGAAGATCTCCCCCTCCCGGACGGAGCAGCTCACCCCATTGAGGGCCACTCGGTCGCCGTATCGCTTGACCAGCCCCTCAGCTCTGATCACAGAATTGGGTGTTCGCTTCTCCACGAAGAAATCACCTTACGGAGCGATGATATCCATGGACCGCGAATGATAGGCACGTTCATGCCCCATTAATAAGCAAAACGAGGAGTATCGCTACGATGAAATATAAAACAACCGCCAGAATGGATACGGATCCAGCAATGATATACTTTAAAACACTGTTCATCTCCGTCCTGAATACTTTAGCGTTGACAATGGCGCCGATTGCTCCTATCAATCCCCCAAGCGCTCCACCGATAAAAACAAGAAAGATCGGTAAACCGACCCATACCCACTGATACCACTTTAGAGGTTCTACAATGTCGATCACTTTGTCGTCCACGATAAGTTGTGGAACATCTAAACCCAGGAGCCGCGGCTTCCATTTAGCAACTACCTGTCTACCATCGTTACGTTGCAGCAACATTTCGCCGCGTTTACTCCCTTTGGGTGCAGGTTGATTGTTAACAAGAAGCTTTGGACCCGACCAAAGACTTATCTTTACCTCAATTTTTTGCCCTTCAAAACCATCTAAATTCAATTTGTAGCGCATTTTACTCCTCCTTGGTATTGTAAAAGATCCAGTAAGAGGATTGTTATGCCCCCCGTGGAAGGGAGCCTCGCCACCTTACCCAGAACCCGGTCCTTCGCGCCGTTTCCCTGCCTTTCGGGTAAAGTCCTCCACAAGGCGGTGGATCCTGTCCTCCTTGCATATATCTCAAAGAGGGATGATTTGTCAAGGGCGACCGAATGGAGATCCTGCCCTCTGTTATTGTCCCATCTTGAGGGAGCAGTGGATGAGATCGGCAGGTAGGTGTTAGGCGCGAAAGGGGGAGGATATGTAGACCTTAGAGGGAATGGTCGCAACCGGGTGGCTGAGCCGTGGGGCCCAGCTCCGGGTCCCAGAGGATGCGGATACAGCGGATAAGCCCGGGCGTTCTCATCCGGTCTGTAAGGATCCCGGGCAGCGCCACAAGGAGGAGGAGCGCGATGGCTTGTGAAAGGCCTTCCGGATGACTCCTGAGCAAGCCATGGAGGGTCGGGGACCGGGGAGGCAGCTGACCTTCCCGGCCCCCGTCTTCCTGTTCGTCCGCCGCCGGGCGGGGGCGGACATCGAGGGGTCTGCCGCGGCGTTCAGGAGGCGACGGCCGCGGCCTGGCGTTCCATCTCCGCCCGCTGGCGGCGCAGCTCCGCGAGGGTCTTCTCCGTGGCCTCCATCA
>JAGHYO010000045.1 GCA_017743605.1 Thermoflexus sp.
AGGTTGGCTGGTGTGGACGGCGGCGTCCGCGCCGCTGGGGCCGGGGGTGGGGACGATCCTTCTGGTCGGGCTGACCGGGGTGAGCAGCTGGCTCGCGCTGGCCCGCTCCGGCCCGCCTTCCCCGCCTCCGGTCGAAGCCCCTGCGCCGGCCGCTCCAGCGCACCGGCCGGCCCCAGCGCCTGCGAAACCGCCCGCGCCGAGGTCCTCCCGGCCAGCCCCGGCCGACCTGAAGATCGTCACGGCCTCGCCTTCCCGCCCGGCCCGAGTCAAGCGGGATCGGCGGCTGCCGCCGCTGGACCTCCTCGAAGAGGAAGAGCCAGCCGCGATCTCCGCGGAGGAGATCCGGCGGAAGGCCGCCATCATCGAGGAGACCCTCCGCCAGTTCGGGCTGGAGACCCGGGTGGTGGAGGCTGCCCAGGGCCCCGCGGTCACCCAGTTCGGGTTGCTGCCGGGCTATATCGAACGGCCGGGGCCGGAAGGCGAGGTGCGCCGCCAGAAGGTCCGGGTGGCTCAGATCGCCGCCCTTACCAACGACCTGGCCCTTGCCCTGGCTGCGCCCTCCCTGCGCATCGAAGCGCCGGTCCCCGGCCGCGGCCTGATCGGCATCGAGGTCCCGAACCAGCAAATCCAAGTGGTGCGCCTGCGGGGGCTCCTCGCCTCCTCGGAGTTCCGGAAGGTGGGCTCCCCGCTGGCCATCGCCATAGGGCGGGATGTGACCGGCCGGCCGGTGGTGGCCGATCTGGCGGCGATGCCGCACCTGCTGATCGCCGGGACCACTGGTTCGGGCAAGTCCGTGTGCATCAGCGCGCTGATCACATGCCTGGTTTATAACAACACCCCGGAGGAGCTGCGGCTGGTCCTCATCGATCCAAAGATGGTGGAGCTGGTTCGGTGGAACGGATTACCGCACCTTTACGGGAAGGTCGAGTTTGAGATCGAGCGCATTGTGGGGGTGCTGCGCTGGTTGACCCGACAGATGGAGGAGCGCTACCGGCAGTTTGCAGCAGTGGGCGCTCGCAACCTGAGCGACTTCAACGCCCGGGCGGAGGCAGCGGGGGAGCCCCGGCTGCCCTATATCGTGCTGTTCATCGACGAGCTGGCCGATCTCATGATGGCGGCGCCGGTGGATGTAGAGCGGACCATCACCCGGCTGGCGCAGATGGCGCGGGCGACGGGGATTCATCTGGTGATCGCCACGCAGCGCCCGAGCGTGGACGTGGTGACGGGGCTGATCAAGGCGAACTTTCCAGCGCGGATGGCCTTTGCGGTGGCCTCGTCGGTGGACTCGCGGGTGATTTTGGACATGCCGGGGGCGGAGACGTTGCTGGGCCGGGGCGATATGCTCTTCCTGCCGCCCGACCAGGGGAAGCCGGTGCGGGTGCAGGGAGCCTACGTCTCCGACGCCGAAGTGGAGCAGGTGGTGCGCTTCTGGCGAGAGCGTTACGCGGATGAGCTGCCAGAGCCCGCCCCCTGGGAGGGGATGGTTACCCCCCTGGAGGTGGGCAGCGGGCGCGCCGTCAGCCGTGCGGAAGGCGAAGACGTGGACGAGGAGGCCTTGCTGCGGGAAGCGCTGGAGGTCATCCAGCGCTATCGTGGGGCCTCGACCTCGTTGCTCCAACGGAAGCTGCGCATCGGCTACCCTAAAGCGGCCCGCCTCATCGACCGCTTGGAGGAGCTGGGGATCATCGGTCCCCCGGAGGCCAGCGGCCGGCTGCGACCCCTCCTCGTCCCAGAGAACTGGGAGCCACCGCCGGAATGGTTCCGTCGCGGATAGGCAGGATCGGCTTGACGCCTTCCGGTTCCGTGTTAAAATGAGATAGCGGTCCGGTCAAATGAGGCCGATGCAACCAGGGGCGCGGGATGCGCCCCTGTGTTGTTGATAAAGTGGGTGGCTCCAGGCCTGTTCCCAGCCTGATGGTCAGGGAGAAGGAGAGGATGGCCAAAAGCGAGCTGCTGCTTGCCGTCAACCAGATCGCAACGGAGCGGAACCTCCCCCGCGAGGTGGTGGTGGAAGTGCTCAAGGGCGCGCTGGCCACGGTGTTCCGCCGGATGACGGAGACGGCGACCACCCAGGCCGTTGAGGTGGAGATCGACCTGGAGAACGGCCAGGTTCGGATCTTCACCCCGAAGGTTGTGGTGGTGGAGGTCCGGGATTCGCGCGTGGAGATCTCCTTAGAGGAGGCGCGACGGATCCGTCTGGACGTCCGGATGGGGGAGACCCTGCGAGTGGACGTCACGCCAGCAAACTTCGCTCAACGGATTGCTGCCCAGAACGTCCGCCAAATCATCCTGCAGCGCATCCGGGAGGCAGAGCGCGAGCACCTCTACCGCTATTTCTCCGAGCAGGAGGGGGAGATCGTCCACGGAGCGGTTCAGGCGGTCACCCCACACGGGGCTACGGTGCTGCTGGCTCAGGGCCGGGCGGAGGCCATCTTGCCCCGCAACCAGATGGTGCCCGGGGAGCGGCTCCAGCCCCATCAGCGCATCCGGGCCTACCTGGCCGAGGTGCGCCAGACGCCGCGAGGACCGCAGATCATCCTCTCCCGGGCGCACAAAAACATGATCCGGCGGCTGCTGGAGACGGAGGTGCCGGAGATCCATAACGGCCTGGTGGAGATCAGGGCCATCGCTCGGGAGCCCGGCCAGCGCACGAAGGTGGCGGTGGCCGCCACGCAGCCCAACATCGATCCCGTGGGCGCCTGCATCGGCCAGCGCGGGATGCGGATCCAGAGTCTGGTCCACGAGCTGGGCGGCGAGAAGATCGACGTCATCGAGTGGCATCCCGACCCAGCGGTCTTCATCGCCAAAGCCCTGAGCCCGGCTCGGGTGTTGACAGTGCACCTTTTCGACGAGAAACGGTCGGAGCGGACGGCCCAGGTGGTGGTGCCAGACGATCAGCTCTCCCTGGCCATCGGACGGGAGGGCCTGAACGCCCGCCTGGCGGCCCGACTCACCGGCTGGCGGATCGATATCCATAGCCTCGCCGAGGCCCTAGAGCAGTGGCTGCCGCGGGTGGAGGACCCCGAGCTGCGGGAGCGCATGGGCGAGGCGGCCCGCCTGATCCCGGCGATGCGGGAGGCGCTGGCCCGCCACAAAGCGCAGCCCGGCCTGACCTGGACGGCCGACGAGCTCCGGGATGCCCGGGCCTTCCTGGAGGCCGCCTATCAAGCCTACGTAGCCCGGCGGGAGGCCGAGCGGGCCCGCCGTAGGGCCCAGAAGGAAGCCCGGGTCGAGGCACCACCGGCTGCGGAGGCTCCCCAGCCCCCTCCCGCGGCAGTCGAGGAGCTCCCGGAGGCGGTCCCGGCTCCGGAACCTGAAGCCGTCACGGTGGAGGCGGCTTCCGCGCTGGAGCCTGAACCGGTCACCCGCTCGGAGCCCGTCCCAGACGCCCGAGAGACGATCCCGGAGCCCGCCGAAGTTCTCTCTGTCCTGGAGACGCTCCCGGAGCCGGTTGCGGTCCATGAACCCGAACCGAGCGAAGTGGAAGAAGGGATCGAAATGGAGGTCGCGCTGGAAGAATTGGAAGAAGATGAAGATGAAGAGGAGCGCCGCCGACGGAAGAAGGCGGGGCGGGCGAAGGAGCGCCGACGGGTCCGCTACGAGGTGGACTTTGAGGATGAGGCCTGGCTACGGCGTATGCGCGGCGGCCGGGTGCGGGACTGGCTGGAGGAGTGAGGCCTATGCGGTTTATGGTGGTGGATGCGCAGCAAGGAGCCGATCCCCGGTCCCTACGCGGCGCGCATTGGGAGCTGGACCCCGGAGCGTTGCTCTGACGGAGGCGCCGAAGAGCCAGGTCCGGAAGTTCGTGTGTGGAGAGGTCATGATGGACTCGCCCGCCACCGCTTACGGCCTCTCGCTGGATGCCGTGAGGTGAAAGGGCAGGGGAAGGCACTGGTTGGCCCTGCGGCCCTTCGGATGCTCCCCGTTGTAGGGGAGCCGGATCTCTTCGTGGCGCCTCCGGAGGAGGCCTCGAAGGGGCAAGGAGTGTCTCTGAAAGTGCGGCTGGCCCTAACGCTGGAAGCGACCGGCCCAGCCACCTGCAGCATGGATCTCCGGGAGAAGGCCGTGGAGCGCCTGCAGGGCGGGGGGCTGCTCAGCCAGGCGGCGCCAGGCTTCCGGTCGGAGATGGAGTGGCTCTTCCAGGAGCCGCCGCTGCCTGCAGCGGCGCGCCAAAAGTGGATCCTTTCCCTTCCGGTGGCGTAAGGGCGGGAAAGCGCCGAGAATGAAAGGCATGGGGGAGTGGGCACGCACGGTCGAGGTGGCGGAGCTTTACCCTCCTCCGGGGCAGTGGACGGAGGAGGAATGCTTTATGCTACCGGATCGGAACCGGATCGTGGAGCTCTCGGAGGGGAAGCTGGTGGTGCCGCCGCATCCGACATACAGCCATCAGACGGCGTTGCAGAACATCTTCCTGGCCCTCCATGACTTTGTACAGGAACGGTGGTTGGGTGTGGTGCGCTTCGCCCCCCTCCCTGTCCGGTTGTGGGCGGGCAAGATCCGGGAGCCGGATGTCTTCTTCATCGCCCGCGAGCACATGGACCGCATCGGAGAACAGGCCTGCGGAGTCCCCGATCTCGTGGTGGAGGTGACCTCCCCGGCTACCCGTCGGATGGATTGGGTGGAGAAGTTTATGGAGTATGCCCAAGCGGAGGTGCGGGAGTACTGGATCGTGGACCCGGAGGCCCAGACAGCAGAGGTCTACGGTCCGGAGAGCGGCGCGTATGAGCTCGTTGGGAAGTGGGGGCTCGGCCAGCGGGCTCGCTCCCGGCTTCTGGAGGGGTTTGAGATCGAGGTGGATCATATCTTCGCATAACGGGCGGGTGGAGAGCGGCACGATCTGGAGCGGAGCGCCATGGCTCGGAGGCACATCCCGCAGCGCACATGCGTGGGCTGCCGGCAGGTGCAGGCGAAGCGGGAGATGATCCGCATCGTCCGCACGCCGGAGGGCCGCGTTTCGATCGATCCCACCGGCAAGAGATCCGGCCGGGGAGCGTATCTGCACCCCCGCCGTTCCTGCTGGGAGCGCGCCCTGAAGGACGGGTGCTTAGAGCATGCCCTGCGGATCGAGGCGATACCGGAGGAGGATCGGATGGCCCTGCTGGCCTACGCCTCGACCCTGCCGGAGGAAGAGGCCTGATGTGACCCGAGAGCGGGACATCGTGCAAGCCGGGCGCCCCCGGCTGATGAGGCCTCTCAGATCCGCCGGCACGGTCGGCTCAGGCCACCGTGCCGGTTTTCGTGCCAGTATTCCATAAAAGTGGCGTGGCTGCGCAAGGGCGATCGGCCCATCGCTCGGCTCTGAAGGGGGCTGGGCGCAATCCATGGTTTGTGAAAGGAGGGGGCGATGCGACAGAACGGTCGGAAGGAGATCGAGATCCCGGCGACCATCACAGTGCGCGAGCTGGCCGCCCTAATGTCAGTTAGCCCCATCGACGTCATCAAGGTCTTGATGCACAACGGCATCATGGCCAGCATCAACCAACGCATCGATTATGAGACCGCCGCCCTAGTGGCTCATGAGTTCGGCTTCGAGCCCCGGGAGCAGCGCCCCCCAGAGGAGGTGGAGGAGGAAGGCCCATCGCTGCTGTGGCAGCGCCTCTACGCCGGGGAGGACCCCTCCAAGCTGAAGCCCCGGCCGCCAGTGGTGGTGGTCCTTGGGCATGTGGATCACGGGAAGACCACTTTGCTGGACGCCATCCGGCGCACCAACGTGGCGGCTCAGGAGGTGGGGCAGATCACTCAGCGCATCGGCGCCTATCAGGTGGAATACGGCGGGCGCAAGATCACCTTCTTGGACACGCCAGGCCATGAGGCCTTCACCCAGATGCGGGCTCGGGGCGCTCAGGTCACGGACATCGCCGTGCTGGTGGTAGCCGCCGACGATGGGGTGATGCCTCAGACCCGGGAGGCCCTGGCCCATGCCCGGGCCGCTCGCCTGCCGGTCATCGTGGCCCTCAACAAGATCGACAAGCCCACCGCCAACGTCGAACGGGTCATGAACCAGCTCTCCGAGCTCGGCCTGGTTCCTCAGGACTATGGGGGCGACACCATCTTGGTGAAGGTCTCCGCCAAGCAGCGCATCGGCATCGAAGACCTGTTGGAGGCGATCCTGCTGGTGACCGAGACCCGGGAGATCAAAGCCAACCCGGACCGTCTGGCGGTGGGCACGGTGATCGATGCCCGGATCGACCGGCGGGGTCCGGTGGCCACCCTCCTGGTCCAGAACGGCACCTTGGAGCAGGGCGACATCATCGTGGCTGGCGCGACCTATGGCCGGGTCCGCGCCATGTTCGATGACCGTGGCCGCCCGCTGAAGAAGGCTCCCCCCTCCACCCCGGTGGAGGTGTTGGGGCTCTCGGACGCGCCGGAGGCGGGGGACCTATTTGAGGCGGTGGAGGGTGAGCGCCAGGCCCGGGAGCTCGCCGAGCGCCGGGCGGCAGAGCGCCAGCGCCAGCGCCAGGTCCGGCGGATGAGCCTGGAGGACCTTTACCGCCGGATCCAGGCCGGCAAGGTCCGTGAGTTCAATGTGATCATCAAGACGGACGTTCAGGGCTCTATCGAGCCCATCGTGGGCCTTCTGCAGCGGCTGGTGGAGCGGCACGTCAAGGACCAGCTTCAGTTGAACGTCCTCCACGCCGACGCTGGTGAGATCGGCGTTTCGGATGTGACCCTGGCCGCAGCCTCGGATGCCATCATCATCGGGTTCAACGTCCTGGTGGACGCGGCCGCGAAACGGCTGGCCGAGGGCGAGGGGGTGGACATCCGATTGTATTCTGTGATCTATCACATCGAGGAGGATCTGGAGAAGGCGCTGAAGGGGATGCTGGCCCCCACCATCCAGGAGCGGGTCCTCGGCCACGCGGAGGTGCGGCAGGTGTTCAAGGTCAAGGGGGGCCAGGTGGCTGGCTGTTACGTCCGGGACGGAGAGATCCGTCGCAACGCTCTGATGCGGGTCCTGCGAGGAGGCCACAAGATCCACGAGGGGCGCATCGCATCCCTGAAGCGCTATAAGGATGATGTGACCGAGGTGCGGGCCGGGTATGAGTGCGGCGTCGGGCTGGAGGGGTTCCACGACTTCGCCGTGGGCGACACCCTGGAATGCTTCGTCCGGGAGGAGGTGAGCGCGGCCTGATCCCGTCCAGGGGGTCCGGCCGCCCCTTCCCCTCGGGGCATCGGATGGAAGCCTTGACAAACCTCCCCACCCGTGTTACATATTCTCATGGGAAGGGCCGAGATAGCTCAGTAGGTAGAGCACCCGGCTGAAAACCGGGGGGTCGGCGGTTCGACTCCGCCTCTCGGCACTGCAGGCGGGCGTAGCTCAGCTGGTGGAGCGCCTCCCTGCCATGGAGGAGGTCGCGGGTTCGAGTCCCGTCGCCCGCTCTGGGGCGGCGTAGCCGAGTGGCCCAGGCGGGGGTCTGCAAAACCCCAGACGTGGGTTCGATTCCCACCGCCGCCTCTGCCCCAGGTAGCGCCCCGGGCTTCCAAGGCCTGGGGCGTTTTGCTCCCCGGCTCCCACCCCTGATCGATTCGAGTTCCCGCTCATGACATCATGAAGCCAATTCGATGTTCGGGGCACGTCCGCGAGAGAGCACATATGAAGATCGTGGAAGTAGGCGTGCTCTATATTCGTTTCCTGGAAATCATCTTGACCGCTCGGCGTGTCGCGGAGGGCTCGGCGATCGGTGATGCGGCCGATGGGCGGATCGCTGGCGTGGAGAGCCTGGACGCTTGTCAGCGCTTAGGCGACCCGGAAGTGTTCCGGCGGGTCATCCCGGAAGATATCGCGCCCGCCTCGCCGGTCGCTGGCCGGAGGACATAGCCCGCAAGGCCCTTCCCGCCCCACGAGCGCAGACGGAGGGCTGGAGGCAGAAAGAGCCCGTGAGAGGTCCCCAAAAAGATCGCTAACCCGCGGTTTCCGAAGCGACGCCATCTGCGAGATGGATCGGCGCGCTTTCTTGCTCCGGATCCTTGGGAGGCGCGACCGAGCGGTGGCCGAAGGAGGGAATTTCGATCCATACCGCTTTACCGAAGAGGACGGCTTCTACCGCCGGGAGCCCGTCCCCATGGCGCTCTGGCGAGGGATGCGGTTCTGCCAATCGAAATAGCGAACCCGGGCCGGATCGGTGCGCTGGCGCTGAAGCCAGTCCTCGAAGGCCTGCTGTTGGCGGGCCTGGAGATACACCGGCGCCAACTCCCGATCCTCACGGCCGGCCACGAAGGCGATGTGAAAACCTAAGGGCGAGGTGATCACCGAGGTCGCCGAAAGGACCGGCGCGGCGAAGACGATCTTCTCCAGCTCCGTCCCGTACAGCGACTCCAGCCCGCCCACCGGAGTCCAGCCCGCATCCAGGGCCGTGGCGCTCACCACCTTGCCCGCCTCCACCTCCTCAAACACCGGATCGAACCCTTCGCTCTCAATCCGACGACGCAGCTCACCGGCCAGCTCCAGCGTCTCCGCGGTGATCAGAAGGACGTTCACCTGCTCTTCGCGGGTGGGCACCTCCCGAGCGAAGGCCTCCCGGAGCTGCTGCTCCAGCAGATCAGCCCGCACTATCGCTCGGTAATCGGCCTCCGTGATCCCCAACTCTCCCCATTGCTTTAGCTGCGCAGCGTAAAGGGCTCGGAAGCTGTCCTCTGACATCGGCGCAGGGGTGGGAAATGGGGTCGCCGGAGGGGTGCCGGTGAGGACAGTGCCGACAGATGGGGTGGCCTCGGGCGTCGGGGAGGCGGACGGCGTGGGCGTCTCCCGAAAGAACCCGAAACGCCGCTCGATCTCCCGATCGACCGCCTCTGGGGGAACGCGGATCTCCCGCCGTTCGGCCTCCTTTTGCATCAGCCATTCGTCGATCATCTGCTGGAGGACCGCCTGACCCAGCACCACAGGATTCTCGAGCTGCAAGTTGATCTGAGTGAGCTGCTGCCGGTAGATCGCCGCCATGGCGGACTGGGTGAGATCGTCAGGGTCCAGCGCCGAGATCTCCCGCTGAAGGAGAGCCGCCTGCTGCCGGAGTGCGGCTTGCGCGAACCGGAACCGCTTTTGGAACTCCCGGGTTGAGATGGGCTGGCCGTCCACAGCCGCCACCGGCTGCTCCGGCCAGATGGCCTGCTCATAGACCCATCCCCCTGCGATGATCAGCAGGGCGAGCAGGACGACCCCGCCGGCGGCGAGCCAAAGAATCCGCTGCAGGCGGGCCTCCCGTTCCGCCCGGGAGAGGACCTTGCGGTTGATGCGGCTCGGTTTCTGGGCCATGCCCTCGCCTTAGGAGATCTCGGATGATGAACACATAAACTCCCCTGGGCTAGCATTGGGTCGCGCGGCCAGGGGAGCATGCCGGAGATGCTGAAGGGACCGCGGGGCCGCGGGCTTCCGCGGGCGTTTAGGGCCCGCCCCAGCCATACTTGCGGACGTGATCGGCGGTGAAGGGAAGGAGCCCCAGATGGCGCGCCCGCTTGATGGCCACGGAGAGGCGCCGCTGGCACTTGGCGCAGGTGCCCGTCTGGCGGCGCGGCTTGATGCGCGCCCGATCATTCACGAACCGGCGCAGCAAATCCACGTTTTTGTAATCGATAGTTACCCGCTCGACACAGAAGTAGCACAGCCGGGGTAGCTGCGCATAGCGACGCGCCGGCGCGGCCTTCGCCGAGGCAGCGGGCGCCGGAGCCGAGGCGGCGCTCTCCACCGCCGCTTCTACTGCCTCCGCGCGTGGCGTTTCGATCTCCCCTCGATCTTCCGTCAAGGCGAACCTCCTTATAGGCAATCTGGGCTTCGCCGGACGCCGCGGCGCCCGGCGATTTTCTTAGCGGCCTGCGTTCAGGAGCGCGCGGGGGCCCGATCGGCGCGCTTCAGAAGGGGAACTCCTCCGCGTTCTCCTCCTCGCTCGCCTCCTCGGCGAGGGACGGCGAGCTGGCTTGTCCTTCCCCCAGCACGATCATCTCATTGGCCACCAGCTCCGTCCGGTAATGCCGGCGGCCCTCCACGTCCTCCCATCCCCGGGTCTGCAGGCGTCCTTCCACGTAGACATAGATGCCTTTGCGCAGGCGCTGCTTGCAGACCTCCGCCAGTCCACCCCAAGCCACGACGTTGAACCATTCCGTCTCCTCCCGCCGATCGCCGTTGCTGGCGATCCAGGTGCGGGTGGTGGCCACCGGGAACGTTGTCACAGGGCGCCCGTTGGGGGTGAACCGCATCTCTGGATCCCGCCCAACCTGGCCGATGATCATCACTTTGTTCAGCCCACGCATGGAGACCTTCCCTTCTCCTTACAGATCCGCGAGACAGCCTTGCTCCCTTTCAATCCTCATCCAGACGGACCAGGAGGTGGCGGAGCACCTCCTCGGTGATGCGCAGCGTGCGCTCCAGGGAGGCGGTTGCCGACGCGGGCATCTCCGCCCGCATGAGGACGTAATGCCCTTCCATCTTCTTGCGGATGGGGTAACAGAAGCGGCGGCGGCCCCACGGGATGATCTCCTGGATCTGCCCACCGTTCGAGGCGATCACCCCTTTGATGCGCTCGATGGTCTGGTCCACCTGCTCCGAGCTGAGCTCCGGATCCAGGACCACCATCAGCTCGTAAGGTCGAATGCGCGGCGCTGGCTGGATCAGCACGGAAACGACCTCCTTTCCACGGGTTTGCCCCCGCTCAGGGCGGGAGCGGAAAGGCGCAAAGCTGGCGGGTATCCTACCACATTTGGGGCAATTCGGCAACCGTCTGGTGCGAGTTCATCCGAATCCCCCTGCCTGCATCAGAAGGCGCCCCAGGCCGTAGCCCAGAAGGGCGCCCCCGGCCAGGAACGGCAGCCCCGCCTGGACCCGTCGCTGGGCGCTCAGCCGGGCGGTCAGGAGCAGCTGCCCCGCCAGGATGCCGATCAGCGTTCCGATCGCCGGCCACGGGACAGGATGTTCTCGCAGGGCGGAGAGCGTCAGCACAGCGGGCAGGATGGCATCTCCGAATCCAATGACCAGGATGGGCCCTTGGGTCTTCGCGCGGGGGATCCCCAGCGGGATGACGAACAGCATGGGGAGTTGCTCCTCGAGGGCCCATCGAGCCAGCCGCTGCATATGCCCCACGACGTGCACGGCCAGCGCATCGTAGAGGATCATGATCAGCAGCAGGGCGACAGCAGCCAACGGGGGAAGTAGATACCCCAGGTAGATGACGGCCCCGCTGCAGGCCAGAAGGCCCATGAGGCTCGAAAGGGCCCAAGAGGAGCGGCGGCGCTCCTCCCGGAGAAGGACCACGGTCAGCCCCCCCAGCATGAGATCCGCCCAAGCCGGCGGGGAAGCCCAGAGCAGCGCGGAGAGCAGCCTGTGCAAGGCGAAGAAAAGCGCCGCGCCGAAGGCGGCAAGCAGGGCGAAGCTCAGGATCCGGGAGAGGAGCATCCGATCTCGCAGCCGTAAGAGGAGCGCGAAGAGGGCTCCTACGGCGATCGGGATTAAGGCGAAAGGGACGGCGAAGGCCACTTGCTCGCCTATCGGCCGGGCGCCCAACTGCCCGGAGAGCTGACGGAGGGCTTCCAGGGCCTCGCTCGGGGCAGGGGTCCGGGAGGTCAGAGGGAAGCCGGACCCCAGAAACGCCAGGAAGTGCACGGAGAGGAGGATGGCCATCGCCCCGCCGACGCCTGCCGGCCCAACGGATCCCAGAGCGGGATCCGGCGCATCAGCGGACGGCTCGCTGGCTTCCGGAGGCGGTGCGACCCGGGTGACCTGCAGGCGGAGGCCCTGCACCGTTAGCACCCGGATCCGTTCGCCCGCTGCGATCCGTTCCGCAACCGCCCGAGCGGTCCACGTTTCCCCCCGCACCCAGACAGTTCCCTCGGGGTCCAAATCCGTCTGAGCAATCCCCTCTGCCCCGATCAGGCGCTCTAGGGACTGAAGGGGAGGACGCCGGACCATCTGGCGCATCAGGTGCGCCAGGCCGAAGGAAGCGGCCGCCCCGGCCAGGGTGGTCCCAACGAGGATCGCTGGGGCTACTCGCTGCTCGGCGCCAGGCGGCAGCAGGAACAGGCCGCCGAGGCCTAGGGCGATCGCCCCGGAGAGCCCAAGATATCCTCCACTCTGGAAGTAAATCTCCCCCAGGAGGAGAAGAGAGCCCAGAAGGATCAACAGGAGGCTGGCGGCGCTCACGGGCAGCTGGAGCAGGCCGATGATCGCCAAGCCCAGCAAGAGCGCCGCCAGGCCCTCCGCCAGCCCGGTCCCCGGGATGCTCCACGCGGTGACGGCGGCCAGGATCCCGCCAACCAGGAGGAGATACGCCACGTTAGGGTCCGCCAGCCAGCCCCAGAGCAATTGCAGGAGGTCCATCGGCTTTTCCGCCTCAGGTCTTGCGCAGGACAATCGCCATGGCTTCCTTTAGGCCCTCCAGGGCGGCGCGGTTCTCCGCGTCTACAGCGCAGGCGATAATACAGGCCTCCATGTGGCTTTCCAGGAGCATCAAGATGGCCTGGTTGAGGGCGGACTTGACCGCCGCCAGCTGCACCAGCAAGCTGTTGCAATCCTGGTGCTCGGCCAGCATCCGTCGGACAGCGGCGAGGTGCCCTTCGATGCGTGCCAAGCGGGCGTCCAAGGCGCGCTCCTGTTCGGTCGTGAGGAATACCTGCATCTGTGGCCCTCTGGGCGTCCGAAGGAGGGCGTCCCGGGTCGGTTTGCGGCGCGATGCGAGTCGTCGGGGCATCTGGCCTCCTGAAGGCGTTCAGGGTCTTCTTCCAGCATACCGGAAGACGAGCAGGGAGACCAGACCGTCCCCCGGCGCTGGGAGAAGGGATCCGACCCCTCTCGCCAAAACGGGCGAAGGTTGTTATAAATGACGTAGAGTTCGAGCGGAAGGGGATGAACGGCCTCCGAATACAGCGCTGGATCCGCGCTGGCTACGCCGCGGAGCATTCCACGGATCCTCAGGCGGAGAGCCTATCCGAAGAACGGTGATCATTCGGCGCATGAGATGAACCGATCAACCCAAGGACGGCGTCGGGACGGAGTGCCCAACTAACAAAACCACGGCCAGCTTCTGGACTCCGAGGCATTTGCCGAATCACGTGCGTTGCGCCTTTGATGATCTATAGGCAGCGCTCCGATCCTTCTTTTTTACATTTTGCCTTTGCTTGGATCGCCCTGCGGGCAGGGGTGTTCGGATAGGCCCTTACCCGCCCGGGCCAGGCGGCTGGCGATGCTCACGAAGGATCCTCAGGGCGGAGGCCGCGCATGGGACGCCTGATGAGCGAAGTCGCCATCGTAGGGGTGGGCTGGAGCGGCTTCCGATCGATCACCCCCGATCTCTCCTTCCGGGAGA
>JAGHYO010000046.1 GCA_017743605.1 Thermoflexus sp.
GGGAGCGCCTGCGGGGGCGGGCCCTGGAGTGGCTGCGGGCCCGCGGCCTGCACGTCGTCGAATGAATTCGACCTTCAAAGGCGCTCTGCGCCGAGCGTCGGCCTCTGCCGACGCCGAGGCGTCGGTGGGCGCTGTCCGAGAGCGTTCACGCGGATGGGAATCGGCCTTCCGGGGCGCTGGGTGGTGGGCGTCGGCTTCTGCTGGCTATGGGGAGGGTCTCGGCGAAAGCCGCCCCGATGGAAACCGTTTTTTGGTAGGAGGGGCTTTCGCCCCGAACCCTCTGTCTTCGATGGCACAAAGGTCGCGGCTAAAGCCGCTCCTACAACATCGATTTTTTCCTGTAGGAGGGGCTTTCGCTCCGAATCTCCGCCTTCAATGGCACATATTCGGGTGTTGAGAGGGAGGCGGGGTGATTTGCGGATATTGAGGGATGGCATAACATTGTTCGGCAGCAATTCGTCCATTACGTTCGCAAGAATTTGTCTTTTTCCTAGTATCTGGATGGGCAAGATCTGGTGACATAGTCGCTTAGAGTGACCTACAATGTGGAAATTGCATCGTCCGTCACAATTTGAGCACTACCAAGGCGCGCATCGAGGCCTTGTCCATCCAGTGCGGGGGTCCCCCTCCCGCTGTCCCAACGCGATGTCCGAACCACAGAGCACCGCGCTTGACGATATCACCTTCTTCATGTATCATGTATAATTGGGCTCACAAAACTGGTTGGATCAATCCCTCCAGCTACGCCCTATGAGGAATCGACTTTATCGGTCATACGGATATATTTAAATTGCAACAATTTTGCAATACCAAATCGAAAACAATGCTCTGCGGACCCGAGATCTGTTGACGTCCGAACGAGATTTGATGAAGAAATTTTGGATCAGCCGCAACATGGCCCGCAACGCCCTGGATTTCCTGGTCCGGCCGCCGGGACTTGCCCATGGGGTGCGGAGGCGAGGGACGTTTGTGGCAGGACCTCGGATGCGCTACGGGCTCCTCTCTCTCCCCAGCTTTACCGAGGAGGCCCGCGGCCATGGCGGGGAGCCTCACGCCCATGTGCCGCGGCTGACGCGCCAGCCGGCTCCCCCGGACGTCGCCCACGAGCTCCTGGAGGAGGATTTCTTCCAAAGCTCCCTGTATGAGATCCCGGAAGTGCGCTATCGGCTGCGCCTATGGCATTCGGAGCAGATCCTCCGAGCTGACGCGGCGTCGCCGGAGCAGGCAGCTGCGCTCGGGGTGGCGGTCGAGGCCCCTCTCCCGTTCATCCAGGGTGTGACGTATCCAGAGGACGGCGCCCCGGCGGAGCGCATGAGCCCGTTCGATCGAGGGGACGCCTGCGAGATTTCCTTCACCGCGCTACGCTGTCCGCCTCAGCCTTCGAGTCACTGAAAGAACCGAGGAGGGACTGATGAGGCGCCTCGTCATCGACACGGATGCTGGGGTGGACGACGCCATCGCCATCCTCTTGGCCCTGGCCGATCCCTCGGTCGAGGTCCTGGCGTTCACTACCGTGCACGGCAACGTGCCCGTCGCGCAGGTGACCCAGAACGTGGGCCGGGTGTTGGACGCCGTGGGGGCAGGCCCCATCCCGATCTTCCAAGGGGCGGCGCGCCCCCTCGTCGGTCCTCCCGTCCACGCCACGGAAGTGCACGGAGCGGACGGCCTGGGAGATGCGGGCTTGCCGGCAACTCGACGTCAAGCGGAGCCCGAGCCGGCTCCGCTGGCCCTGGCCCGGCTTGCGCGCGCCCACGCTGGGGAGCTGCTGCTGGTCGCCTTGGGGCCGTTGACCAACATCGCGCTGGCGCTGGCCCTCGAGCCGGAGCTCCCTCGCCTGCTTCGGGGCTTCGTCTGGATGGGCGGGGCGATCCGCGCCCAGGGCAACACGACAGCCGTGGCCGAGTTCAACGCCTACGCGGACCCCGAGGCAGCGGCCTCCGTCTTTGAACACGCCATGCGACCCCTCATGGTTCCCTGGGAGACTGTCCTCTCCGCCTTCATCCCCTGGTCCCTCTGGGACAGGCTGGTCGCCTTAGAGCCCGTAGGACAGCGCGTAGTCACCCGGATCACCGCCCGCGTTCGGCGGCTGTGCCAAGAGACCGAACAGCCGGGGATGATATTGCCGGATGCGGTGGCCATGGCCGCGGCTGTGGACCCCTCGTGTGCGCAGCGGAAGCTGGCCCGCGTGGAAGTCGAGACGGGCGGCCGGGTGGCCCGGGGCCTCACGGCGGTCCAGTTCGCCGGTCCGCCCACCCTCCCGGTCAACGCGGAGATCGTCACGGAAGTTCGGACCGATTCGCTGACGGCGATGCTGCGCCGAGCCTTCACCTTATCCCCTGAAGGAGTCAAAACATGAAGAAGCGGTGGCTCTCCCTATTGGTGCTCTTCTCGGTGCTGGCCGGATGTGGCGGCGGAGCTGCGCCGGCGACGCCCCCACCCGCGGCCAAGCGTCTGAAGGTCGTCCTGGTCATCAACGGCGTGCTGGGTGACAAGTCCTTCTTCGACTCCGCCCAGCGGGGCATCGACCGGGCCAAGCAGGAGCTCAACATCGAGGCCGAGACCATTGAGCTGGGCGTGGATCCAGCCAAGTGGGAGCCCGGCCTGGAAGATGTGGCGGCCAACAAGCCCTACGATATCCTGATCGCCGGCACGTTCCCGATGCGGGATCTCGTTGCCAGCGTGGCCGCCCGATACCCCGACAAGCGGTTCATCATCTTCGACACCGACGTAGATTACGACAAATGTCCCAACAAGTGCGAGAACGTCTACTCGATCCTCTATAAGCAGAATGAGGGATCCTACCTGGCCGGGCTCTACGCAGGGCTGATGGTCCAGCAGCCCCTGCCCGGCATGACCGGCAAGCGCCTGATCGGAGCGATCGGGGGGCAGGACATCCCGGTCATCAACGATTTCATCGTGGGCTACAAGCAGGGAGCCAAGGACGCCGGCCTCGACCCGGAGCGGGAGGTCCTGGTCCAATACGCCGGCGGGTGGAACGACCCGGCCAAGGGCAAGGAGATCACCAAGGCCATGTATCGCCAGGGGGCGTCCATTGTCTTCAACGTTGCTGGGGGCACTGGCCTGGGCATCTTTGAAGCAGCGGCGGAGGATGGCCGCTGGGCCATCGGGGTGGACAGCGACCAGTGGCTGATGCTGAAGGACGAGAAGCCAGAGCTGGCCGCCCGCATCCCGACCTCCATGCTGAAGAACGTGGACAACTCCCTCTTCCGCGCTCTGAAGCTCCACCTGGAGGGCAAGCTCGCCTGGGGAAAGGCGGAGTCCCTGGGGATCGCTGAAGGGGGGGTCGGGCTGGCCAAAAACGAGAACTATCAGAAGCTGACCCCGGAGGATATCAAGGCCCGCATCGAGGAGGCGGAGAAGGCCATCCTGGAGGGCCGCATTCGTGTGGACACGGTCTTCAAGTAGTCGCCGTCGGGAGGGGCGGATGGCCGCGGAGACGCCTCTGGTGGAGATGCGGGGCATCACCAAGATTTACCCGAACGGCGTGGTCGCCAACCGGGAGGTGGATTTCGAGGTCCGCGCCGGGGAGGTCCATGCCCTGGTAGGGGAGAACGGGGCCGGGAAAACCACACTGATGAAGATCCTCTACGGCTTGGAACAGCCAGACGGAGGGCAGATCCGCCTCCGAGGCCAACCCATTCGACTCCGCTCTCCCAACGATGCCATGCGCTGGGGCATCGGCATGGTGCATCAGAACTTCATGCTGGTGCCCGGATTCACCGTGGCGGAGAACGTGGTGCTCGGGCGGGAGCCCGCGCGCCGCGGCCTGCTCGACCGCCGGGAGGCCGCCCGGATCGTGCAGGCCCTCTCGGCAGCGTATGGCCTGCAGTTGGACCCCGACACCCGCATCGAGGAGCTCTCCGTCGGCCTGCGCCAGCGGGTCGAGATCCTCAAGGCCCTCTACCGGGGCGCGGAGATTCTCATCCTCGACGAGCCCACCGCGTTGCTCGCCCCCCAGGAGGTCCAAGAGCTCTTCCGCGCCATCCGCTCCCTCACCGCTCAGGGCAAGACGGTGATCTTCATCACCCACAAGCTGCGGGAGGTCCGCGCCGTTGCGGATCGGGTCACCGTCATGCGCCAAGGGCGGACGGTGGGAACCTTCCGGGTGGGGGAGATCTCGGAGGAGGAGCTGGCGGCGCAGATGGTGGGCCGCAGCGTGCTTCGGGTCGTTGAGAAACCCCCGCCACAGGCGGGCCCGCCTGTCCTCACGGTGCGAGGACTGCATTACGTCGATGAGGTCGGCCGGCATGTCCTGCGGGGGGTCTTCTTGGAGATGCGCGCAGGAGAGATCTTGGGGATCGCCGGGGTGGAGGGGAACGGGCAAAGCGAGTTGGTCGAGATCCTGGCCGGTCTGCGCATCCCCACCGCCGGGGAGATACGGGTGGACGGGCGACCCCTCCCCTGGGGCGATCCCCGCCGCATTCGCCAGATGGGCGTGGCCCACATCCCCGAGGACCGGCTCCGCAACGGGGCGGCGCTGACGGCTTCGATCGCTGAGAACCTCATCGCCGACCGTTACTTCGCGCCCCCCTTCTCCCGAAAAATCGGATGGATGGACCTCAAGGCGGTGCGGCAACACGCGCAGCGCTGGATGGCCGCTTACGATATCCGCGCCCCGGATCCTCAGACCCCGGCCGGGGCCCTTTCCGGAGGCAATCTGCAGCGGGTGATCCTGGCCCGGGAGCTCTCCCGCCGCCCGCGGGTTCTGCTGGCCGCCCAGCCCACCCGCGGCCTGGACGTGGGGGCCACTGAGGCGGTGCACCGCTTCCTGATCCAGCAACGCCAGGAAGGGACCGCGGTCCTCCTGATCTCCGCGGACCTCTCCGAGCTGCTGGCCCTGTCCGATCGGCTGGCGGTGATGCATAACGGGGAAATCGTCGCCCTGTTCGAGGATCTGCGGGAGGTGACGGAGGAGGAGATCGGTCTGTACATGCTGGGCCTTAAGCGGAGGGAGGGATAATGCCCCCGGAGGCGTTTCCCATCGAGCAGGCGGATCGGGCCGCCGTTCAGGCCGCATGGGGCCGTCAGCTGCTTCTGGATGGGCTCCGTACGCTGGGCACAGTAGGGGCCGCGCTGGGAGTAGGGTTCCTGATCACCTTGCTGGTCAGCCCGCGCCCCTTCTCCGCCTACGCCGCCCTCCTCACGGGCCCCCTCACCAGCCGCAACCGGTTCGGCAACTGGCTCGAGGACGCCACCTCGCTCGCTCTCCTCGGCCTGGCGTTGGCGCTGGTGTTCCAGGCCCGGCAATTCAGCCTCCTGGCAGAGGGTCAGCTCTACCTAGGAGCCTTGGTCGCCGGCATCTTGGCGCTCCACCTGCCGCTACCCTCAGGGATCCACGCGGCCGTGGCCCTCCTGGGGGCAGCGGCCGTCGGCTTCCTCTACGGCCTCATCCCGGGGGCGCTCAAGGCCTACCTCAACGCCAGCGAGCTTGTCTCCTCACTGATGCTGAACGTGGTGGCCCAACGCCTCTATGAGCTGCTGCTCACCTACTGGCTGAAGCCGCCCGGGGCAGGATACACATGGTCCGATTTCTTCCCAGGAAGCGCCATCCTGGCCCGCCTCATCCCCGGGACGCGCGTCAACGTGGCCCTCCTGATCGCCCTGGGCCTTGCGCTCCTCACGTGGCTGTTGCTGTATCGCACCTCCTTCGGCTATGCGCTGCGCATGGTCGGCGCCAACCCGGAGTTCGCCCGCTACGCCGGCATCCCCACCCGGCGGATCGTCCTGTTCGCCATGGCCCTCGGCGGCATCCCGGCGGCCCTGGCGGGCGCCCACCTGGCGCTGGGCATCCACCAGCGGCTGATCCTGAGCATCTCCACCGGCCTGGGGTTTGAGGGCATCGTGGTGGCCCTCCTGGCCCGCAACAACCCGGCGCTGGTCCCCTTTGCCGCCCTGCTGTATTCCTACCTGCGCGTCGGCGGCGACATCATGGAGCGCACGGCAGCGGTGGGGTCGGATCTTGTCCGCATGATCCAGGGGATCATTATCCTTTTCCTGACCGCTGAGGCCCTGGCGGCCTGGGCCCAGCGGCGCCTTGCTTCCCGGAGGTCCACGCATGTCGGAGCTTGACGTCCTGCAGGCGATCCTCTCCGCCGCCTTCCTCGCCGGCATCCTGCGGGTCACCACTCCTATCCTGCTTCCCGCTCTGGGGGGGCTGATCTCCGAGCTGGCCGGCGTGATCAACATCGCCCTGGAGGGCACCATGCTGGTCGCCGCCTTCACCGGGGTGGTGGTGAGCGCATACACCGGGAGCCCCTGGCTGGGGCTCCTGGCGGCCATGCTGGCCAGCCTGCTCTTCGCCTTCCTCCTCGCCTTCTTCCACCTCAACCTGAAGACGGATCTCATCCTGACCGGCCTGGCTCTGAACCTCCTGGCTTCCAGCGGCACGATCTTCCTCCTGTTCACCCTCACCGGAGACAAGGGCAGCTCGTCCAGGCTCGCCAGCCTGACCCTCCCGGCCCTGGACGTGCCGGCCCTCGCGTCTGTCCCCGTCCTGGGGCCTATTCTCAATGGCCACAACCTGATCGTCTACCTCGCCTTCGGCTTGGTTCCATTGGTCTGGATCCTCATTTACCGCACCCCCTATGGAATGCATCTGCGGGCAGCGGGGGCCCATCCGGAGGCCGCCGCCAGCGCCGGCCTGAATGTCCGGCGGATCCGCTACAGCGCCCTGTTGCTCAGCGGGCTCCTGGCCGGTCTGGGTGGAGTGTATATGGGGATGGGATATCTGCAGCTCTTTCAGCGGGATATGACCGCCGGGCGGGGCTTCATCGCCTTGGCGGCCGTCTTCATGGGCCGGCGTCATCCGGTGGGGACCATGCTGGCCGCCCTCCTGTTCGGGGTCGCGGAGGCCCTGGCCAACCAACTGGGCAACCTCCGCATCCCCCCGCAGTGGGTGCAGATGATCCCTTACCTTGCCACCGTGCTGGCTCTGGCGATCTACGCGGGGGTCCAGCAGCGGCGGACGACGCAGCGGGCGACGCGCCTTCCCGGAGGGCCTGCGACATGAACCCGGACCTGGAGGAGAAGATCCTCGGCGCCCTCTACGGCCAGGCCCTGGGGGACGCATGGGGGATGCCTGCCCTGCTCAATCCCCATCAGACGTGGGAGCGGTTCGGGGGATGGCTGGAGCGCTTCTACCCCGCCCCGCCGGACCACCCGGTCCACGCCGGCCTGCCCGCCGCCCGGGTCACCGACGACACGGAGCAGGCCCTGGCCGTGCTAGAGGCCGCCCTGGCCGAGGGGCGGATCACGGCCTACGGCGTGGCCCGGGCCCTCATCGCTTGGTATGAGGGGACGGAAGGCGATCATCTGCCCTGGATTGGGCCGAGCACCCGCCGGGCCCTGGAGCGCCTGAAAGCCGGCTGGCCGGTGGAGGAGGCCGGTCGGGGCGGGGACACCAATGGGGCGGCGATGCGGGCCAGCGTGGTCGGATTGCTCCACCCCGGCGACCCCACCGCGGCCGTCCGCGACGCCGCCGTCCAGTCCATCCCAACCCACCACACGGACGTGGCCATCTCGGGCGCGGCCGCCGTGGCGGCGGCGGTGGCCACCGCTCTGATCCCAGGGACCTCCCTGGAGAACGTGCTGGAGGCGGGGATCCGCGGGGCTGAGGAGGGGCGGCGTCTCGGCCCTCCCTGGATGGGCGCCTCGGTGGCCCGGCGCATCCACATGGCCCTGGAGATCGCCGCCCAGCCGCTGCCGCCGTTTTCCCGCATCCTTTTGCTGTATGAGACCGTCGGCAGCACGTTGGCCACCACTGAAGCCGTTCCCGCCGCCTTCGGGATCCTGGCGATGGCGGAGGGAGATCCGATCCGCGCGGCGATCTACGCCGCCTCCCTCTCTGGGGATGCGGACACGGTGGGGGCCATCGCCTGCGCCATTGCGGGCGCCTGGCAGGGGATCGCCGCCTTCCCCTCCGCGCTCCTCCAGCAACTGGACGAGGCCAACGCCACACTCCGCCTGCGGGAACGGGCCAGCCGTCTGATGGATCTCCTGCGCGCCTGTGATCGGACGCCCCCCGCGTCCCTTTCGGATTAGGAGGATTCCCCATGGAGGCGATGGATCTCCTGCTGCGGGATGTCACCGTTGTGGACCCGGGACCGGATCGGACAGCCATCCGATCCGGATGTGACATCGCCATCCGGGGTCCTGCCATCGTTGCGGTGGAGCCGACCGGACAGCTGGATCCTGCCGCCGCCCGCCAGATCATCGAAGGAACGGGGATGGTCGCGATGCCTGGTTTGATCAACCTCCACGCCCACGCTGCCATGGTGCTCTTCCGAGGGGCGGCGGAAGATGTGCCGCTGGAGGAATGGTTCAACGACTACATCTGGGCCATGGAGGCCAACCTGACCCCTGAGGACATCTACTGGGGAGCTTTGCTGGCGGCGGTGGAGATGATCGAGGGCGGCATCACCACCGTGGCTGATCACTACTTTGAGATGGACCAGGTCGCCCAGGCCTTCGCCGAGGCCGGCCTGCGGGCTCATCTAGCCTGGACGATGTTCGGCCAACAGCCGGCCGAGGAGCTCGAACGGGCCGCCGGCTTCGCCGCTCGCTGGCACGGCGCCGCCGAGGGCCGCATCCGGGTCTGGCTGGGCCCCCACGCCCCCTACACCTGCTCCCTCGATTTCCTCGAGGCGGTCGCCCGGGAGGCCCGCCGCTTGGGGCTGGGCTGCCATATCCACGCCGCCGAGACCGCCGAGCAGGTGACGGCCAGCCTCCAACGCAATGGGCTGACCCCCATCCAGGTGCTGGAGCGGGTCGGGCTGATGGCGCAACCGCTGCTCTGCGCCCATGCCGCCCACGTTGCTCCGCAGGACATCGCCCTCATGGCCGCCCACCGCGTGGGGGTCGCACATTGCCCGAAGACCTTCCTGAAGCTCGCCGCCGGCATTGCCCCCGTGGTCGCCATGCGGGAGGCGGGGATCCCCGTCGGGCTGGGGACCGACGGGGCCGCCAGCAACAACACCCTGGACCTGTGGGAACAGATGCGGCTGGCCGCGCTGCTTCAGAAGCACGAGCGCCAGGATGCCCGGGCCCTCCCTCTCCAAGAGGCCCTCTGGATGGCCACCGGCGAAGGCGCTCGGGCCCTGGGGGAGGAAGGGCGGTTGGGTCGGCTGCAGCCCGGATACCTGGCCGACCTCATCCTGGTGCGCGTGGATGGGGTCCACGTCCAGCCATTGCACCGGCTGGAGGCGGCCCTGGTCTACGCGGTCCGGGCCAGCGACGTGGACACGGTGATCGTGAACGGCCGGGTGGTGATGGCCCACCGGCAGCTGCTCACGGCGGACAAGGCAGAGATCCTCCGCCAGGCTCAGGAGCGAGCCGCGCGTCTGGCTCAGCGCGCCGGCGGGCGCCGCGTGCAAACCTACAGCCTCTGAAGGGGAGCCAGAGATGGCAGGCCCGGAGGTGCTAGCGATCGGGAGTCTCGTGGCGGACGTTCTTGTCCTGGTACCCCAGCTCCCCATCCGCCCAGGGTCCACGCATGCTCTCGGTCCGATCCGGATCGAGCCCGGAGGTTCAGGGAACTTCCTGATCACGGGGGCCCGGCTGGGGCTGCGAGTGGGCGCCCTCGGCGTCCTGGGGGCCGATGAACTGGGGGAGCTGGTGGTTCAGGCGCTGGCCGCCGAGGGCGTCGACGTGGGGCTTGTGCGCCGCATGCCCAGTGCGCGCACCACCGTTGTCCTGGTGTTGACCGATGGGAGCGGCCAGCACGCGCTGATCGGCGCCTTCGGGGTCTCCCCGGCCCCTCCTGGGGATCCGGCTTGGGAAGCGGCCTTCCAAGCCGCCCGCGTGGCCTTCCTCCCCGGCTACACCCTAGCCGAGCCCGCGCTCCAGCCCATTGTCCTCCCTTTGATCCGCCGCGCCCACGCCCTCGGATGCGCCGTGCTCCTGGACGTGGGTCCCATGGGCGCCCATCTCCCCCGGGCCGACCTGGAGGCGGCCATCGCAGCGTCCGAAGGCGTGTTCGGGACCGAGGAGGAGCTGGCGGCCATTGGGCTGACCCCGGAAGCGGCCTTGGAGCGGGGACTCCGGTGGGTGGTGGTCAAGCGGGGGGCTGCGGGCTGCCAGGTTGTCTCTCACGCCGGGGTGTTCGAAGCTCCCGGCTTCCCGGTGCCTGTGCAAGACACGGCTGGGGCCGGAGACAGCTTCGCGGCCGGCTGGGTCTATGGGCTCCTCCAGGGCTGGCCCCTTCCGGTGGTGGCGAACTTCGCCAACGCCGTGGGGGCCGCCAAGGTCCAGAAACTGGGGACCGGACGTCAGATGCCGACGCGGACGGAGGTCCGGCAGGTCTTGGCCCAGCACGGCCCGACCTTTCCCGAGCTGGCGGCGTGGATGTGCCTTCCATGAGGCGAGGATGAGGCTCCTCGTGGATACGGATCCCGGCGTGGATGACGCCCTTTGCCTTCTCCTGGCGTTGTGCAGCCCCGAGGTGGAGGTGGTCGGGATCACCACCGCCAACGCCGTGCGGATGCTGGAGGTCGCCGGCAGGCCGGACACCCCCGTCGCCCAGGGCGCAGCCTTCCCGCTGGCCTGGCCGTTCCCTGGGGGCGCCCCACGTCCATGGGCCGGACGGGCTGGGCAGGGTGGATCTTCCGCCGCCGGCCATCGTCCCCCATCCGGGGCCAGCGGCGGCCTTCCTGATCGAGACAATCCGGGCGCGGCCGGAGCGGATCGCCCTGGTGGCCCCGGGGCCGCTGACCGACTTGGCGGTGGCCGTCCGACTGGATCCCAGGATCGTCCGCGAGGCGCGGGAGGTGGCGATCGTGGGCGGAGCAGCCTTCGTAGGCGGCAACGTGAGCCCGGTGGCCGAGGCGAATGGCTATAACGACCCCGAGGCGGTGGCCATCGTCTTGGAGGCCGGGTGGCCGGTTACCGTGATCGGCCTGGATGTCACCACACAGGTGGTTCCCCCCTTCCGGACGGAATCCTTCCCGGTCCGGATCGCTCGGGAGGGACCGGCCACGGGGCAGCTGATCGTAGACCGGCTGCAGCGCTTTGACGAGGGGCCGGTCATCCCTATCGCCACCGCCGTGGACGCTGAGGAGGTGTTGGCTTTGCTTGTGGAGTGTCCGTTTTCTCCTGCAACGACCCATGGCTCGTAGATTGACATTTCGCCGTTCCCCGGGCGTCTCGGCTCGGGAGACTCCCAGCGGAGCCTTTGGGAACCGATGATCCGTCGCGGCTGGGTCTTCGCCGCTCCCGGGCCGCCCGTCACCCCAGGAAACGGGGGATAGCTATGGCGGCAGCTAGTGTCAAACCTTTGTCTGGAGGGTGATCCATGCAGCGCTTGATCATCGACACCGACACCGCCTCTGACGACGCAGTGGCCATCCTGATGGCCCTGCGCAGTCCAGAGGTGCGTGTAGAAGCGATCACCATCGTGGCAGGCAACGTCCCGGTAGAGATGGGAGCTCGCAACGCGGGATACACCGCAGAGCTGTGCGGCCAGGAGGTCCCCATCTACATCGGCTGCGAACGGCCCCTGGTGCGGGAGCCCTACTGGGCCTTCTTCTTCCACGGCCCGGATGGGATGGGGGGGATGAACCTCCCTCCGCCCCGCCGCCCGCCGGAATCCGAGCACGCCGTGGACGCCTTGATCCGCCTCGTCCGCTCCGCCCCTGGGGAGCTCACCCTGGTCACTCTGGGCCCTCTCACCAACGTCGCCATGGCCCTGCGCGAGGCCCCGGACATCGCGGGGAAGGTGAAGCAGTGTGTCGTCATGGGCGGGGCGGCATGCACGGTGGGCAACATCACTCCCGCAGCGGAATACAACATCTGGGTGGATCCAGAGGCAGCGCGCATCGTCCTCCATTCGGGAATGCCCATTCTGATGGTGGGCTGGGAACACTCCCGAGGACCGTCTGCCCTGACGGAGGCAGAGATCGAGGCGCTTTATGCCCTGGGGACCCCCTTCGCCCGCTTCGCGATGGACTGCAATCGCTCTGCCCTGGAAGCCAGCATGAAATGGCTGGGGGAGCCCGGGTTGACCCTGCCGGATCCGGTGACCATGGCCATCGTCCTGGAGCCGGAGGTGTGCACCGCCCGCGGACGCCACTTCGTGGACACGGAGACCGGCAGCGAGCTGACCCGGGGGATGACCGTCGTGGACCGCTTGGGGGTGACCGGACGGGAGCCGAACGTGGAGGTCTGCTGGGCCATCGACCCGGCCCGCTGGAAGGCGGTGCTCCGACGCTGTCTGCAATGATCCGCGGGGTTCGACCGGGATAGATTTCGGGACGTGCCTTCCCCACCGGTAGGCGTACGCCTCCCCCTAGGCCATTGTCGGGGCGGCCTGGGAGGCCGAGGCGCTGGGCTATCACTCCGTCTGAGTCACCGATCATATCCCGGTCTCCGCTCATCGCTCAGAGCGCGGGCACATTTTCTACGAGGCCATTGCCACCCTCGCCTTCGTTAGTGCCCTGACCGCGCGGGTCCGGCTAGGCATCACCGTCTTGATTGCCTCCGCCCGCCAGCCCGTGCCGTTGGCCAAACCGCCCGCCACGCCGGACCGCCTCTCCAGCAGCCGCCTCTTCGTTGGGGTTGGCCCCGAACGGGGCCGGGACCCGCCTCCGGGAGCCAGCAGCTCCCGACGGCGTCCACCCCCGCAGCCGACCCCCAACGCCCCACGTAAAATCCAAAAGGGCCCCCTCGACCCCCCCGCACCAAACCAGAACGCAGCCGCCGCGGGACAGAGTCTCCAGAGCCCCTTGAAGGAGGAGAAAGCCCTTGAGCGCCATCCTGCTGATCACCGGACGGCCCGGCGCGGGCAAGACCACCCTGATCCAGACCCTCGCCCGCGCCTTGCGGGAACAGGCCGGAGGGTTCTACACCGAGGAGATCCGCGGCCCTCAGGGCCGCCTCGGGTTCCGGCTGGTCACCCTCGACGGCCGCGCCGCCGTGTTCGCCCACGTGGACTGGGCAGGACGCGCCCCGCATCGGGTCGGGCGCTACGGAGTGGACCTGGAGGCCCTGGATCGCCTGGGGGTGCCGGCCCTGCGCGCCGCCGTGGCGGAGAAGGCGGTGGCCCTGGTGGATGAGATCGGGCAGATGGAGCTGCTCAGC